>VGZO01000029.1 GCA_016872555.1 Planctomycetota bacterium | reverse complement strand
TCCGCGCGGTGAACGATTCCCCCTCGACCATCACGTTGCCGGCCGCGACCAATTCGAGCGCCGAGCGCGTCTGGCCGGGGAGGGGCGGGGCCTGGCCGATGCCGAGGGCGTCGCTGGCCACGCTCACCGCACCGGCGGGAAGGCCGTCGGCGGCGTGGGGATCGAGGCGGTCGTCCCAGGCGGCGACCGGCCCCCAGATCGCCTGGACACGCTGGTGGAACTCGAGACCGCGGCGCTGGAGGTTGCCGCGCAGGCCGCGCTGGAAATCGACACCGAGGAACGTCAGCTGCGCCTCGGTCGGGGCGGCGGTCGGCGCTGGAGCCGCCGGCGGCGTGCCCGGCGGCGCCGGCGGGGTGAACGCCGGCACCCGTCCGAAGCGCGTGCTCGTCAGACGGCCCGGGCCGGTGCCGTTGACGTCGCCGCTGATCCGGTCGACGACGAGGTCGCGGACGAACAGCCGCTCCACGGAGCGTCCGCCGTCGGCGGCGGTGGACCGGCTCTCGAGGCGCACGCCATTCCCGCACGCGATCCGGGCGACGTCGGCCTGGGGGCCGGCGCCGCGCCGCTCCGACAGCGCGGCGAAGTCGATCGGCCGCGTGAGCGTGACGGTGAGAACTCCGGCATCGAGGCCGGTCTCGCCTGCGATCGTCCGGACCTGGTCGACGAACCGGGCGGTGCCGCCGTCGAAGTCGAGACGCCCCTGCCAGCGGACGTCGAGCGCGCCAGGGCCGGCGGCGGCAGCGGGCGGCTGCCCGCCGGTGGCGGCCAGCGCGTCGAGGCCGCCGAGGCCCCGTTCGAGCGGGAGGCGGAGCTGGCCGGCACCGTCGACCGTCATCCGGTTGGCACCGCGGTCGAACTCGACCAGCGGACCCTCGAGATGCATGCCCCGACCGGTGATCGTCGCCGGACGACCGGAGACGATCGCGCGTGCCTCGGGGCGCTGCGGCCGCGACAGTTGCATCTGGTCGCCCCCGATCTCGAGCCCCGCTTCCGCGGCGGATTGATCGGCCACTTCCTCGGTGAGCCGTACCTGCCCCTCCATCGACAGCTCCTCGACTTCGGCACCGCGGCCGAGCAGCAGCACCTGGCCCCGGACGAGGGCGCCGACGGCGATCATGCGGCCGCGCGGGGGCGCGGGAGGCACCGCCGGGCCACGCGAGAGGGGCGCTGGCGGCGCTCCCGGCGCGGCCGCGATCGGCGCGGGGCGGGCGGGGGCCGGGCTGGCAGTCGCCGGCGGCGCGACCGGGGCCGCCGGGGCGGGCGCCACGGCAGGTGCGGCTGCCGGCTCCACCTGGCGGAACCAGAGCTGCAATTGATCGGTGCGCGCGGCGAGGCTCTCGGAATCGACTTCGACGACCCCGCGGGCGAGCATCCGCTGCGGGCGGACGGCCGAGAGCGGACTGGCAGCGGCGCCGGCCGGCGCCGTGAGCGGCTCGAGCCAGAGGTGCATCTCGGCCGCCGACAGTCGCCCCTGCCCCGGCACGGTGACGTCGGCGGAGCCGGCCAGCGAGGCGACGTGGGCGGGACCGTCGGGGCGGACGCGCAGCCACTTCTGCCATTTCACGTGGGCCGCGGGCTGGCCCTCGGAGCGCGTCCGCAGCCACCCGGGACCGACCGCCAGCAGCGCTCCGGGAGTGCCGGCCGGGCCGGGCACGTAGTCGATCGACCGCGCTTCCATCTCCGTTCCCTGGATCACCAACGACACCGGCTCCTCGCCGTCGAGGAGGATCCGGCGCGTGGCGATTTCGTAGCCGAGCCGGCCCCCCCGCGCCTCGAGCGCCGCAGCGGCGCTGGTGGCCACGACCGGCCGGCCGCGGGCCTGGATCTCACGCGGCTCGAGGCCCCCCGTGGTCGTGGTCGCGTCGGCGGCGCGCGACAGGAGGATCGCGAGCTGGTCGCAGGCGAGCTGGTCGGCGGTGCCGTCGGGCAGCGTGCGGACGACGTCGACGTGGTCCTCGAGGGTGACGAGGTTGGCGCCGATGTTGATCACCAGCGCGCCCGAGCAGGTGACCAGCGCCGGCGCCGCCTCGGCCGCGATCGGGGGTGCGGCGGCGGTCGGCGCCGACGGGCCGGGGAGGAGTCCGCCGGCGAGCCCCTCGAGCTTGAGCCGCACGTCGCGCTCGAGACGGATCGAATCGACGCCGCCGATGTTGGGCCCCTGGCCACCCGCCCCGGCCTTGGGGAGGAGCCGCGCGAGGAGCCCGCGGCCGCTGCCGGTGGACCGCCCGTAGCGGAACTGGACCGCTTCGCTGGTGTGGACCTCGAGCTCGGCCAGTTCGACGTCGCGGGTCTCGATCTCGATCTCGTCCTCCGCCCCGGGCTTCGAGGCGCTGCCGCGGATCGTCACCGGCCCGCGCAGGCTCCCGCCGACCAGTCGCGCGAGCCGGCCCTGGCGGAGGTCGAGCGGCTCGTCGAACTCGAGCACCGCCCCCTGCTCGGCGCGGAGCACGAGCGTCCGGCCGGGGGCGGCGCCTTCGGCGGCGTCGGGGAGGATCACCAGCGTGCAGGGGACCAGATGCACCCGGCCGCCGTCGACGGCGTTGTACTGCCGGAAGAGGAGCCGCATCTGCCGGCTCTCGAGGACGATCGGATCCTTCCGTTCCCAGGCGTCGGCCGGGAAGATGCCCTCGAGCGCCGCCATCCGGCGGTCGGCCCGCGCCCGGACCGCCGCGACCTCCTCGGCGGTCATCTCGAGCGACGGGTCGGCAGCGACGACCGTCGGCTCCACCAAGGGCACGACGACCAGCCGGTGCAACCCGGCGATGCCGAGCACCAGGAGGAAGACCCGCACGGTCCGACCGAGCTGATTGTCCATGGCAAGCCCGGGCTGGGGGTCAGGCGGTGCCGCCGGTGGCACCGGCGACGGCGGCCGGCCAGGCACCGCGGGCGTGGAGGAGCCGCTCCACCACCTCGCGCACCGCGCCGCGCCCGCCAGGCCGGTCGGTGACGAGATCGGCCTCGGCGACCAGTTCGGCACAGGCATCGGCGACGGCCACGCCCAGTCCGCAGCGGCGCACGACCGGGAGATCGGGCAGGTCGTCACCGACGAACGCCGCCTGCTCCCAGGCCAAGCCGGTGGCGGCGAGGATCTCGGCGACCGCCGTCGTCTTGTCGGCCACTCCCTGGCGCACGATCGCGATCCCCAGCTCCCGGGCACGCGCGGCGACGGCGCCGCTCTCCCGGCCGGTGACGATCCCGGCGCGGTACCCGGCCCGCTGCCAGAGGCGCAGGCCGAGGCCGTCGCGGATCGAGAACGTCTTCAGCTCCTCCCCCGTCGCCGTGAGCGTCACCCCGCCGTCGGTGAGGACGCCGTCGACGTCGAGGAGGAGCAGCTCGACGCGGACCAGGCGGGTGGTGAGGTCGGTGGCGGGGGGCACGGCGGGCTCCGGGGCGGGGCAGCTCGGTCAGGCGGCCTCGGCCGCCGGCGACGCGACCGCGCCAGCGGCCGGCAGCGCCGCCGGATGGTCGGGGGACACCATCCCGAGCAGGTCGACGACGTCGATCAATCCCACCGCGCGACCGGCGGCATCGACGACCGGCAGCTCGCTGATCCGCCGGGCGTCGAGGATCGTGAGGGCGTCGTCGAGCCGGGCCCCGGCGGGCACGGTCGTCGGCTGCGGCGTCATCACCGCGCCGATCGGCGCGTCGATCGCGTCGTCGCGCCGCTGCTCGAACAGCCGCGCCAGGTCGCTGTCGGTGAACAGGCCGACGAGCCGGCCGGTGGCGTCGACGATCATCACCGCGCCCGTCCGCCGCGCCGGCAAGGGCCGTGAAAACACCGCGCGGACCGTCTCCTCGGCCAGCGCCGTCCGGCATCGGGCCAGCGGGCGCATCGCCTCGTCGACGCGCGTCAATTGCCGGCCGAGGCTGCCGCCGGGATGGCGGGCGGCGAAGTCGTCGGCGGTGAACCGGCGCCGGCCGCTGGTGACCAGCGCCAGGGCGTCGCCGAGGGCCATCAGCAGCGTGGTGCTCGTGCTCGGCGCCAACCCCAGCCCGCAGGCCTCGCGGACTGCCCCGGTGAGGATCACCTCGGTGGCCGCCCGGCCGAGCGTGCTGCCGCGGCGGCCGGTGAGGGCGACGATCGGAATCCGCCGGGCGACGATGTGGGGAAGGAGGCGGACGATCTCCTCCGACTCCCCCGACTGTGACAGCACGACGAGCAGGTCGTCGCCGCGCAGCATGCCGAGGTCGCCGTGGAGGGCCTCGGCGGGATGGAGGAAGTGGCTCGGCGTGCCGGTCGAGGCGAGCGTCGCCGACACCTTGCGGGCCACGAGACCCGCCTTGCCGATCCCGGTCACCACGACGCTGCCGGTGCAGGCCTCGACAAGCGCCACCGCCCGGGCGAACGCTTCATCGAGCGCGGCCGCGGCGCGCTGGAGCGCCTCCGCCTCGGCGTGGAGGATCCGGCGGCCGTCGACGAGGACGTCGGCGGGCGCGGGAGTGGATTCGTGACGGTCGGGCATCGGCGCTCGTCCCGGCGGCGTCCCGTCGTCGGCGGCGCCGCCAAAGGCGCGCCGTGCCGGCGGCACGGGGGGCGGGACTATAGGCCGACTGGGCAACCGCCGCAACGCGGCTTTGTCCCGGCGGACGGGCCGCGATCAGGCCGTCGCGTAGCGCTTCGCCATCTCGGCCAGCGTCACCACCGGGACTTTCCGGGCGTGGCCGGCCTGCCCGAACTGGACCATCCGCTCGGCGCAGACTTTCTTCATCGCGTCGCGCGCCGGCTTGAGGTAGTCGCGTGGATCGAACTTCTCGGGGTGCTCCCAGAGCACCTTGCGGATCGCGCCGGTGATCGCCATCCGGTTGTCGGTGTCGACGTTGATCTTGCGCACGCCGTGCTTGATGCCGCGCTGGATCTCCTCGACCGGCACGCCCCAGGTCTGCGGCATCTTGCCGCCGTAGGCGTTGATGATGTCCTGCAATTCCTGCGGCACGCTCGACGAGCCGTGCATCACGAGGTGGCAGTTGGGGAGGCGGCGATGGATCTCTTCGATCCGCTTCATCGCGAGGACCTCGCCGTCGGGCTTGCGGGTGAATTTGTAGGCGCCGTGGCTGGTGCCGATCGCCACCGCCAGCGCGTCGACCCCGGTGGCGGCGACGAATCGCTCCGCCTCGTCGGGATCGGTGAGGAGCTGGTCGTGCGACAGCTGCCCCTCGGCGCCGTGGCCGTCCTCGGCCTCGCCATGGCCGCTCTCGAGCGACCCCAAGCACCCCAGCTCCCCCTCGACGCTCACCCCCTGACGATGGGCCTGCTCGACCACCTGCCGCGTGACGCGGACGTTGTAGTCGTAGTCGGCCGGCGTCTTGCCGTCTTCCTTCAGCGACCCGTCCATCATCACGCTCGTGAAGCCGTTGTCGATCGCGCTTTGGCAGGTCGCCGGCGAATTGCCATGGTCCTGGTGCATCGCGATCGGAATCCACGGATAGAGCTCCGCGGCCGCCAGCATCAGATGGCGGAGGTAGGCGTCCTGGCTGAAGCTCCGCGCGCCGCGCGAGGCCTGGACGATGACCGGCGACTCGGTCTCCCTGGCCGCCTCCATGATCGCCTGGATCTGCTCCATGTCGTTGACGTTGAAGGCGGCCAGACCGTAGCCGTGCTCGGCGGCATGGTCGAGAAGGACGCGCATCGGCACCAGCGGCATGGGGTGGGCTCCGGAAGAACGAGGGGCGGGACCGGACGGTCGCGCGGATCATACGGCAAAACCGGGCCTGCTAGAATCCCGGCCGGAGGATCGGTTCCCACGCGGCCGGCAGATGAACGAGCGACGCACCCCCGACACGCCCTCCCCCTTCGCCGGCGATCGGCTGCGCGACGCCCTGCGCCGGCTCGCTCCGGCCTCCTGGCCGCGGCCGGAGCGGAACCCGCTCATCGGCTTCCTGTGGATGTGCGGCGGCTGGACGTTTCTCGTCGTGGCCGGGCTCGGTGTCGTGTTGCCGTTGGTGCCGGCGACGCCGTTCCTGCTCCTCGCCAGCTACTGCTTCTACCGCGGCAGCCCGCGGATGTACGCCTGGCTCCACCGTTCGAAGCAGTTCGGCCCGATGCTCGAAGACTGGGAGCACTACCGCGGGATCAGACGCGGTCTCAAGTACCGCGCGATCGCGCTGGTGACCGTCGTGGTGCTGACGAGCCTGTTCTTCAGCCAACTGCCCTGGTACGGCCGCTACGCCGTCCTCGGCATGGTCGCGGTCGGGCTGACGGTGATCTGGATGGTGCCGACGCTCCCCGACAGGCTCCCGCCCGCGCCGGCGGCGGACGGCAGCAACGCCTTTCCCCGCGTCACCCGCGGCGACGAGTGATTCCCGTGGCGACCGGTCGGTGGCCGACGGCAGCCGCCGGGTGACTGACCTACACTGGCACCACTCCGAACCGACAGCCGACGTGCCCTTCCCTCGCGGAGCATCCCGATGCGGTCACCGTTCCCCCTGCTGCTCGCGACCGCCGTGCTGGCGCTGGCTTCGGCCGGACGGAGCGCCGGCGCCGATGCCGCCGGCGGCGCGGCGGTGATCGAGAGCTCGGTCGTCAAGATCTTCGCCACGCTGCGCCGCCCCGATCTCAACAAACCGTGGACGAAGCAGCCCCCTGACACGGTCACCGGCAGCGGTGTGATCGTCGACGGCAAGCGGATCCTTACGAACGCACACGTCGTCCTCTACGCCAGCCAGGTCGAGGTCCAGGCCCACGAGAGCGGAGCGAAGATCGCGGCCACGGTCGAGGCGATCGGGCCGGGCATCGACCTGGCGGTCCTGAAACTCGACGATGAGTCGCTGTTCGACGATCACCCGGCGGTGAAGCGATCGACGCGGCTCCCGGCGATCAAGGACACGGTGATGGCCTACGGCTACCCGACCGGCGGCACGGCGCTGTCGATCACCAAGGGGATCGTGTCGCGGATCGAGTTTGCCGGCTACGGCTATTCCACCGGCGGACTGCGGATCCAGGTCGATGCCGCGATCAATCCCGGCAACAGCGGCGGGCCGGCGATCGCCGGCGAGGAGATGATCGGGCTGGCCTTCAGCCGCCTCGAATCCGCGCAGAACATCGGCTACATCATCCCCAACGAGGAGATCGACATCTTCCTCGCCGACATCGCCGACGGCCGCTACGACGGCAAGCCGCGACTTGCCGTCGCCGTCGAGAAACTGGAGAACCAGGCCCTCCGCGATTCGCTCCGGGTTCCCAAGGGCACGACCGGCGTCGTCGTCACGGAACCCGACTCTCCGGGCCCCGATGCCGTCCTCCGCCGCTGGGACGTGGTCACGAGGATCGGCGCGACGCCGATCGACGACCAGGGGCGGATCGCGGTCGAGGGGATGCCGCGCGTGTCGTTTCACTACGACGTCCAGCGGGCCGCCGCCGACGGCACGCTGCCGCTCTCGATCCTCCGCGACGGCGCCGAGCAGGAGGTGAAGGTCCCCTGCCCGGCCCGGCCGCCGCTGGTGCTCCCCGAATTGATCGGGGACTATCCCGAATACTTCGTGTTCGGCCCGCTGGTCTTCACCGCGGCCACCGCGGAGCACGCCGCGTCGACCGAGGGCAACGCCCGCGTCGTGGCGATGCTGGCGGCGCTCGGCAACCCGCTCGCCACGCGCCGCGCCGACCGGCCGGCGTTTCCCGGCGAGCGGTTGGTGATGATCTGTTCGCCGCTGTTCCCCCACCGCCTTTCCCGCGGCTACGACAGCCCCGTCGGCCGGATCGTGGCGACGGTCGACAAGCAGCCAGTGAAGAACCTCGGGCACCTCGTCGAGCTGCTGCGCGACTCGACCGAGGACTTCGTCGTCTTCGAATTCGCCGGCCGGGCCGCCCCGCCGCTGGTGTTCCCGCGGCGCGAGGCGATCGCCACGACCGAGGAGATCCTCACCGACAACGGCGTCCGCGCGCAGGGATCGCCCGGACCGCTGGCGGTGTGGAACGAGAAACCCCCTGCGGCGGCCCCGTGACCGCACCGCGGTCCTCGTGCCGGGGCCGCACCGCGGCAGACCTTCCGCCGCTCAGTGCTCGACGTCGGCACCCGGCTCCGGGAGCCAGTGGGTGAGGATCGAGCCGAGGAGCGCGTACGCCCCTGCCACCGCCGCGCCGACCATGGCGATCTTCACCGGGTCGGGGGGCGTGGCCGCCGAGAACGTCAGCGTCAGCCATGCGGCCGCGGTGCCGAGGATCCGGCCGCCGATGTTGGCCGCGAAGCTCTCCCCCGTGCCGCGCAGGTGGGTCGGGAAGACGAGCGGGATGTAATTGCCCCAGAAGCTGAACTGCGCCACGGTGAGCAGGCCGGCGACGAAGATTCCCGCCTTGATCGCCGGCAGCGAGCCGGCATCGCCGAGCCGTGTCGAGATCCACCAGAACAGTGCCGGCACGAACAACAGCGCCGGCCACTGGAAGATCCGCAACAGCGTTCGGCGGCTCGCGATCCGCAGCGCCGCCAGCGCCAGCAGCACGCGCCCCACCAGCCCGCCGACCTCCTGGAAGATCGTCACTCCGGCCACCGCCTCGTCGGTGGCGTTGCCGGCGATGCTCTTGAGCCGCCCCGGCGAGAGTTTTTCGCCCTTCTCCTCCGCGGCCGCGGCCGCACGGTCCTGGGCCGACTTCGCCTCGGCGAGGATCGCGGCATGGCCCCCCTTCGGGGCGCCGAGGATCTGCGGCAGTTGCTGGATCGCGCCGAACGCGATCCCGTAGCTGGCGGCGAACACGAGCGTCGTCATCACGGTGGTGCGGACCAGCCCCGGGCTGAACAGCTCGGCGATGCTCGGGCGCCGGAGCGTCCCGGCGGCCTTCTTCCGCGCCCACACGGGGCTCTCGGGTAGGAACGGCCGGATGAGGATCAACGGCAGCGCCGGGATCACTCCGGAGATCAGGGTGTACCGCCACGCCTGATGGTCGCCGTGGATCGCCGGCAGGGCGAGGGCAAACTTCGCCGCGAGGATGTTGGCCGCACCGACGAGCAAGCCGCCGATCGACGAGAAGGCCTGCGTCCAGCCGAGGGCGTTTTCCCGCGCCTTGGCGTCGGGAAACAGTTCCGCGAGCCACGCCACGGCCGCGACGAACTCGACGCACACCCCGATGAACACCAGGCACCGGCAGACGAGCAATTGCGGAAGCGTGGTGGCGAACCCGGCGGCCAGCGCGGAAAACGCGTAGAGCAGGATGCTGAAGGTGAGGACGCGGCGGCGGCCGAGGAGGTCGGTGAGGTAGCCCCCCACCAGGCCGAACACGCCGCCGGCGATCGCCGGCACGAAAAACAGCGTCCGTGCCCACCCGACGTAGCTCTTGCCACCGGGGCTCCACAGGGCCAGCGCGTCGGCCTGCGGCATCCCACCGGCGACGAGCGCCTGGACCTCTCCTTTGGCGAGCTCCTGGATCGCCGGCTTGATGATCAGCGGCAGCATCAGCAGCTCGTAGATGTCGAACGCGAACCCGATGGCCGCGATCGCACACACGAGCCAGCCGGTGGCTGAAAGCCGTCCCGACTCGGTCAGGCCGGCGTTGCCAGCGCCGGCAGGAGGAGTGGCCGCCATGCACCCGTGCTCCACGAAAGGAACGGAGCGGCATCACGCCGCTCCCGTAGAGGACGCAGTGTAGTGACGCCGGCCGGCCGGTGCGTCAATGCCGCCCGGCTGGAGGGCGTGGGCGACGGACGGTCAGGGCCCGATCGACGGCGGGCACTTGGCGAGGAAGTCGCGCGGACCGCGCGTGGTGTAGTAGGGATAGCCGACGGCGCCGGTGGGGGGGCCGGCCGGGCCACCGTTCTCATAGCCCGACTGCATCAACTCCTGCTTCTCGGCGGCGGAGAGGTGGTGGCGTGCGAGACCGCCGTAGCGGCCGAGGTGGCGGCAGTGGGCGCAGCGGCCACAGTTGCCGTCGGGACACTTGCTGCACTTGCCGCCGGCACAGACGCCCTCCGGACAGGCGCGCCCATGGCGGGCGCTGCCGTGGCAGGCGCCGTCGAGGCACGCGCCGTCCTGACACGCTCCATCCTGGCAGGCGCCGCCCTGACATGCCCCGTCCTGGCAGGCCCCGTCCTGACACGCGCCGTCCTGGCAGGCACCGCCGACATGGTGGCCGTAGGGTCCGTCGGTGTTGAGGAGGAACAGCCGGTCGACGATCGAGCAGCCGCTCGACAGGCTGACGACGGCCGCGAGGGCGAGAAACGAGAGGACGTGTTTCATGATCGGGGCACCCCAGGGGGATCGACGGTGCCGGCGACGTGCCGACGGTCCGCGACCGCGCTCGTGCCGGAGGTATCGGTCGTGCCGGCGGTGCCGCTCAAGGAAACCCTGCCGGCGGCAACCTGGGCAGGCGGGGCAACGCCATACCCGCCCGGGCGCCGCGGCGGGCGGGCGGTTTTTCCCGGCAACCACCGCTGCCGCGCGGCACCGGGCCGCGCCGGTCAGCCGGCGAAGCGGCCGACGATCAGCGAGATGTTCTGCCCGCCGAAGCCGAAGCTGTTGGAGAGGGCGACGTCGCAGGCCGCATCACGGGCCCGGTTGGGGACGTAGTCGAGGTCGCAGTCGGGATCGGGGACGTCGTAGTTGATCGTCGGCGGCAGCAGGCCGTCGCGGATCGCCAGCAGGCACACGATCAGCTCGGTGGCTCCCGCCGCGGCGATCAGGTGGCCCATCATGCTCTTCGTGCTCGACACCGGGATCTTGTAGGCACGCTCGCCGAACACCGTCTTGATGGCGAGCGTCTCGACGCGATCGTTGACGGCCGTGCTCGTGCCGTGGGCGTTGATGTAGTCGATCTTCTCCGGGGGGAGCCCGGCGTCGGCCAGCGCCATGCGGATGCAGGAGGCCGCGCCGCGCCCCTCGGGATGGGTGTCGGTGATCCGGTAGGCATCGGCGGTCGAGCCATACCCGAGCAGCTCGCCGTGGATCGTCGCGTTGCGCCGTTTGGCGTGCTCGAGCTCCTCGAGGACGACCATCGCCGCACCCTCGCCGAGGACGAAGCCGTCGCGGTCGCGGTCGAAGGGGCGACTGGCACGGGTCGGCTCGTCGTTGCGCGTCGAGAGGGCGGTGAGGAGGTTGAACCCGGTGACGCCGAACGGGTGGATCATGCTGTGGGCGCCGCCGGAGAGCATGACGTCGGCATCGCCGCGGCGCACCAACTCCGCCGCCTCGCCGATCGCCTGGCTCGAGGCGGCGCAGGCGGTGAGGCAATTGAGATTGGGGCCGTGGGCATTGAACAGGCCGGCGAGGTGGCAGGCCGGCATGTTCGGCTCCTGCTCCATCTCGGCGAGCGGATGGAGCGTCTCGAGGCCGAGCTTGGTGAACTTGGCGACGTCGAGGGTGTCGCCCTCGATCGCCGCGGTCATCATGCTGGTGAAGGCCGCGAAATCCTGCTGGCCCTCGCCGCTGCCGAGGTACACCCCCAACCGCGCCGGATCCCCGGGAAGCCCGCCGGCGAGGCCGGCATCGCGCATCGCCTGGAGCGCCGCGCCAGCGGCGAACTTGGTGTGCCGGCCACAGAAGTGCCAATCCTTCTCCACCTCGCCTTCGTGGGTGATGTCCCAGCCCCGGACCTCGGCGGCGATCCGGGTCGGGAACCGGGAGGCGTCGAAGACCGTGGTCGGGCCGACTCCCGAGGCGCCGATGCGGAGGTTGTTCCACATCTCGCCGACCGTGACCCCCAGCGGCGTGACGCAGCCCATCCCCGTGATCACCACCCGCCGCCTGCCCGCTGCCATCGTCTGCCCCCCTTCACGAGATCCCGGCCGTCACCCACCGAGCGATCCGACCGGGCGGCCGTGAGCCGCACGTTCCCCGCGCGGTCACCAGCTCCCGTCCGCCGCCTGCGCGGTGTCGACGGCGGCCCCACTCACCAATCGGGCCGGGCCAGCGGCTTGCCCGACTCGTCCCTGCCGATGTCGTAGATGTGCATCTGGTCGAGCCAACGAAGCAGTTCCTCGGGCTCGAACAGCCGGGGCACGCCCTCGCCCGGCTCGAGATGGGCGAAGAACAACTCGGCCTCCCCCTGAAGCCTGTCGCCGCAGTGGCTCGAGACGCGCGTCAGCGAGCCGGCCGGCTTGAGGTCGAGGATTTCGGCACGGTAGCGGAGGCAGTCACCCGGGATCGCGTCGAAATGAAACTCCGCCGCCGCCACCTTGGCGAGCACGACGCGCCGGTTGAACTCGATCGCGTCGGCGACCAGCAGCCCGGCCGTCTGCGCCATGCCCTCGACGACCAGCGAGTTGGGCATCAGCGCGGCGCCGGGGAAGTGGTCGTGGAGATGCTCCTCCGCCAGCGACACGTTCTTGATCGCGATCGCCGACCGACCGCGGACGAACTCCTCGAAACGGTCGATCCAGAACCAGCGCATGAACTGTTCCGCGGGCGTGAGCAGACTGTGGAGGACTTCCTGCCACCGAAGGCGAGCTGTCCCACTGGCCGTGGACGAGGCCATTCACGGGCTGCGTCCACCGAGGTGACCACGGGACACGCCGAGCCGTGCCCCGGATCGCCGTCGGCCGCACCCCGGCGGCCGACGGCGTTGTCGACGGCCGAGCGGGCTAGGCGGCGAGTTTGGTCTGCACGTAGCGGACCATGTCCTCCACGGTGAGCGTGTTGGCGAAGTTCTGGACGCTCGGGTTGGATTCGAACTTCGACAGATCCGCAAACGGCATCCGCGCCTTGAGCGCGGCGATTCCGGCGGCGTTCAACTTGCCGTTGTCGACGAACTCGGTGCTCGACAGCACATCCTCGGGAAACAGTTCCCCACGCGGGATCTTGATGCCGAAGGCCTTCTCGAGACGGAAGACGATGTCGAGGAAGTCGATCGACTCCGCACCGAGGTCGCCGACCATGGTGGCCTCCGGACGGACATCGTCCTCCTCGACACCGAGGGCGTCCACGAGGGCGCTCTTCACCTTCTCGAAGATTTCGTCACGGGGGGACATCGACATGGCACCTCGGTGGATGAGGAATCGCGGACGGGCGGCTTGGAGGGTCGCCCGCGCTCCGGCGTTTCTGGGAATCGACTGGCTCACCGGCAGCGACCGCCCGGCTTCGGACTCGGGAGAGACCTCCCTCGTCGATGGCGGGGACCCGCAGCGAGATGCTCGGTATTGTGAACGGTCCGTCGTCCACGGAAAAGCCCGACGTTGACGAGTGAGCCGGCAGGCCGCATCCAGACGGCCCCGGGGCCGGAGCGACGGCACCGTTTCCGGTCACGCCGGCAGCGGGCACCGATTCACCCCGGGGGCACCGCGACAGCCCGGCCTACGGCTCCCGGCACTCCGGCACCGGGTGCCTCGGGGACGTGCCTGCCACCACCCGGCGGGTTCGGCCGGTAGACCACGGGGCGACCACTCCCGGCGGCCCGCCCCGGCGGGCAGAGGATCGCCCATTGCCGCCGCATCTCGGCCCGGACCCGGGCGTCGAGGGCATCGCCGCTGGGCAGCCGGTCGGCGAGGTTGTAGCGCTCGATGACCAATCGGGCGGTGAGGCTCGTCTTGTCGCCGACCGCTCCGGTGGCCTTCACGCGGGTGGTCGAGTCGTCCTGCTCGAGCACCTCGACCGACACCGTGAGGGTCCGGCCAGGTTGGACGAAGTCGCCGTACTTGACGTTCCGCGCCGTGCGCAGCACGACGATGCTGTGGGCGAAGTCCTCCCCGAGCCGGATCGTCCAGGCGGCAGCCTGCGTCAGGGCCTCGAGCATCAACACCCCGGGCAGGACCGGGAACCGGGGAAAGTGGTCGCCGAGGTACTCCTCGGCCAACGACACCGTCTTGACGGCGGTGAGCGTCTTCCCGGGTTCCACCGACAGGATGCGATCGAGCAGACAAAACCGCATTCAGAAACCCGTTTCGCTGGTTGGCCCGAAACCTGCGGCGGACACCCATCGACGCGATCGACCGAAAGCAGGCGGCAGTATAGGGAACGCCCCCTGTCCCACAACACGCTCGGGGCGACACACAGGGATGTTTTCACCGTGCTGCCAAGCTGACAGCCGACACGACTCGAACGGACGGCAGGGTTTTCCCAAGGCATCGATCTGATACGTGAAAACAGGGCGGATCCCGCGGGAAACATCGACCAACGGTGGCAGCCGGGCGTTGGGCACGGCCTTTGCACTTCCCCTCTCGTGGCGTGGGCACGATGCTCACGGCGATCGCTGCGGATCGCCGGCACCGCCGCGCCACCATCTCGTGCTTTGGAGGACACCTGCGATGAGAACGACCCGTCCGGGCAGCGCACACCCGTTGGACGAATTGTGCGCCGAGGTCGATCGCCTCTGGACCACGCTGATCGCCGCGCCGCCGCTCCATGGCTGGGGAAGTACGCCGCGCGCGGCGTTCCCGGCTGTCAACGTCCGGGAGACCGACGACGCCGTGCTGGTGGAGGCGGAAATCCCCGGCCTGGCCCCCGCCGATGTCTCGGTGTCGGTCGCTGACGACGCGCTCGTGCTCGAAGGGGAGCGGCGCACCGATGGGGCATGCCCCGCCGGCGAGGGCGCGGGCAACGAGGTGGTGTGGCACAGGAGGGAGCGGGGCAGCGGTCGGTTCGAACGGCGGATTCCGCTCGCGGTCGCCGTCGCCGCCGACCGTGTCGAGGCCCGTCTCGTCGACGGCGTGCTCACCGTCCGTTGCCCCAAGGCCCCGGAGGCCCAGCCGCGCCGGGTGCCGGTGTCGGGCGGGTGATGCCGCAGGCCGCGACGACGCAGTGATCGAAAGACGTGATCCCTCAACCCGGAGGTGAAGCCATGGTGACGATGAACGGTTCGGTTCCCGATCGGGCACGCGATGCGGACGCCGCCGCGGCCCTGACCTATCAGCCCCACGTCGATCTCCGCGTCGAGCAGGGTGACGTGGTGGTCGTCGCCGACTTGCCCGGCGCGACGCCGGGGTCGATCGACGTCGCGTTCACCGACGGCGTGCTCGCGCTGCACGCCCAGGTGCCCGCCCGCGACCTGCCCGGCCGCGTGGTGCGGCAGGAGTACGGGATCGGCGATTTCCGCCGCCAATTCCGTCTCGGCGAGGGGTTCGATGCGACGGGCATCACGGCCGTCTACGCGCTCGGCGTGCTCACCGTGCGCATCCCGAAGCTTGCCGCCGAGCGCCCGCGCAAAGTCCCTGTGCAGGGGGGCTGATCGCCCCGCCGACGCGTGTGCGCCGCCGGGCCGGCATGCCGTGCCGTGGGGAGCAGTCCCGACGCCGCGCTGCCGGTCCGGCTGGCGCCGCACCGTGTCCGACCGACCGGCGGGTGGCAGCAAGTCATCCGTCGGGTACCCTCACGACGCCCGACCGAGGTGCGTCGCGGCAGTCAGGTGAGGGGCGACGCATCCATGGCGCTGGTCATCGAGCCGCGTGACGGTGGCGCCGGCGGAACGCTATCGATCGACCTGACGGGAATCGTGCCCGGGCTGCTCGCCGGGCACGCCGCCCCGGCAATCGCTGCGCTGCCGATCGGTGCCGACACGGGCACCGTCGCTCTCGGCAGCCTGTTCGCGCTCCGCGGCGACGCTGCGGACGGTGTGGTGATCTGCCGCGGCGATTTCAGCGGCGTCCACGGGATCGCCGCCGGCATGGACCGGGGCACGGTGGAGGTCGTCGGTGACGTCGGCCGTCATGCCGGCGCGGGCATGACCGGTGGCCGGCTCCTGGTCACCGGTAACGCTGGAGACTGGCTGGCCGCCGGGATGGCCGGGGGCGAGGTGGTGGTGACGGGCGACGTCGGCGATCACGCCGCTGCGGCGCTTCCCGGGGCCGACCGCGGGCCG
Source organism: Planctomycetota bacterium (assembly GCA_016872555.1). NCBI lineage: Bacteria > Pseudomonadati > Planctomycetota > Planctomycetota bacterium. The sequence goes on along the minus strand of VGZO01000029.1, from coordinate 37,603 downwards.
ACGGGCGGTCGGGTCCTGGTGGCCGGCGACGCCGGAGCCTTCGCTGCCAGCTTGATGCGGCGCGGGATTCTGGTGGTGGCCGGCTCGTGCGGGCCGGGCGCGGCGTTCGAACTCCGCGCCGGCACGCTGGTGACCAACCGTGTCGGGGCCGGATCGGCCGTCGGCATGCAGCGCGGCAGCGTCGTGATCCTCGACCACGCCGCAACGCCGCCTGGTGGGACGGTCGGGTTCATCGCAGGGCGGGCATGGGACCCGCCGTTCATTCGTCTCCTGGCCGGTTCCCTGCCGGACGCGGTTCCCTGGGCTGGCGTCGCCGCCGCGCTGCGCTGCGGAAGGTGGCGGCAGTGGCATGGCGATCCACTCCACGGCGGCCGGGGGGAGGTCCTCCAAGCCGAGCCGTGGGGCTGAGCGGCAGGGTATTCGGTGCCGATCCGCGGTTTTTCCAGACCGCTTCCGCCGCCCGCCGGTTTGGACTATCCTCAGCGATCCGGTCGAGGCCGCGGCCCGTCTGCCCGTCCCGCCCACCACCCGAGCTTTCCTTCCTCTCCCCAATGCCCACCATCAGCCAACTGGTACGCAGCCGGCGCCGGCCGAAGCGGAAATTCTCCAAGTCGCCCGTGCTCGACCGCTGCCCACAGAAGCGTGGCGTCTGCCTCCAGGTGCGGACGATGACGCCGAAGAAGCCCAACTCGGCGCTGCGGAAGATCGCCCGCGTCCGGCTCTCGAACGCCAAGGAAGTCACGGTCTACATTCCCGGCGAAGGACACAACCTCCAGGAGCACTCGATCGTGCTGGTGCGCGGCGGCCGTGTCCGCGACCTGCCGGGGGTGCGCTACCACATCATCCGCGGCGCGCTCGACACGCTCGGCGTCCAGGGCCGCAAGCAGTCGCGCAGCCTCTACGGAGCGAAGAAGGGCTAGTCTTCCATGGGAAAAATCACCGCCAGTCGCGAACAGCTCACCCCCGATCCCCGGTACGGGTCGCTGCTTGCCAGCAAGTTCATCAATTGCCTGATGGTCGACGGCAAGAAGAGCGTCGCACAGAAGGTGTTCTACGACGCGATGGAAATCGTTTCCAAGAAGATCACCGACTGCGAGCCGATCGAGGTCTTCAATCGCGCACTCGACAACTGCAAGCCGTCCGTCGAGGTCCGCTCGAAGCGTGTCGGCGGTGCCGCGTACCAGGTGCCAATGCAGGTCAACCGCAACCGGCAGCAGTCGCTCGGGATCCGCTGGATGCTCCAGGCGGTCCGTGAGAAGAAGGGGCGGGCGACCCACGAGAAACTTGCCGAGGAGATCATCGCCGCCTACAAGCGCGAGGGGGCGGCGGTCACGAAGCGTGACAACGTTCACCGGATGGCGGATGCCAACAAGGCGTTCGCACACTTCGCCTGGTGATCCGGCCATCGTGTGCCTGCCATCCGGCAGCCGCGCGGCTGGCCGTGTTGGCGGCGGTGGCGTGAGGGCGGTGGCTGGTGCAGCGGCCCGCGGAGGACCGCCGTGGGGGTGACCGTGCCGGCCATTTCCCCTGGCACCGTGCCATGATCGACGACGATGCACAGCGGATCGTGCGGGCCCTTCTCTCGTCGCGCACCGTCGCGGCCCTGGCGACCCTCCACCGCGGCCTGCCGGCGGCGTCGATGGTGCCGTTTGCCCTTCACGACGCCGCCGTTGGCGAGGGCTCCGACTCCGGCACGTCGCCCACGACCGGCGGCGGTCGCGTGATCCTCGTCACCCACGTCAGCCGACTCTCCGCCCACACGCGCGACATGCTCGACAGCCCCGCGGTGTGCCTGCTGGTGACGGGCCCCGACCCGGCGGACGGCGGGGGGGGAATGCCACAGGCCGTCCCGCGGATCGCGATCCAAGCGGAGGCCCGGTTCGTGCCGCGGGAGATGGCCGGATATACGGCGCTCCACGACACCTACGTCGGCCGGTTTCCCGACACGGCGGCGTTTTTCGGATTTGCCGACTTCTCGCTGGTGGCCTTGATCCCCACCGGGGCCCGCCTGGTCGCCGGCTTCGCCCGCGCCCATTCCCTGTCGCCGGCCGAGCTCGACCGGGCGGCATTCGGGCCCTGATCGTCCGGGGGCCCAGGTTTCCGCCGCCACGTCGCGTGGCCGAGCGCCGGGGACACCTTGTCTTTGAACAGCCGTATAGTAAGATACTGCTGTCCATACTGACCAACGTCTCGGGAGCCATGCCATGGACAGCGGCAAGACACAGCCACGTCGCGCCCCCCACGCCGGTGCGGCGGGTGGGGCTCTCTCCGCCGGCGCCCGCCGGGGGCGGAAGCCGCTCGCGGTCAAGTCAGCGACGACGAAGCGGATCGGCAGTGGGGCCCGGACCGGCAAGGGGGGCGGCTCCCCTGCCCCCCGCGGCGACGGTGGTGCAACGTCCCTGCACCGCACCGGTATGCCCGGGGTGGCGTCGCTGCTCGGCGGACCACTGGAGCTCGACGCCGATTCGGCCGACGCCGGTGGCAACGCGCCGACCGCGCGGCAGATGGAGATCTATGCGTTCATCCGCGACAAGATTCATTCCCGGGGGTTCGGTCCCACGGTCCGGGAGATCGGCGAGGCGTTTCGCATCCGATCCCCCAACGGCGTCGTCTGCCACCTCAAGGCACTCGAGCGAAAGCGCCTGATCAGCCGCGGTCGAAACATGTCGCGGGCGATCGAATTGGTCGCCGAACCGGCGCACCTCAAAGGCCTGCCGATGGCCGGGGTCGTGGCCGCGGGTACGCTGCGCGTCGCCGACGAACAGCGTGAGCGGATCGATTTCCAGGATCTGTTCGACCGTGACGATCACTTCGTGCTCAAGGTCATGGGCGATTCGATGATCGATGCCCAGATATCCGACGGCGACTGGGTGGTGATCCGGCGGCAGAAGAACGCACGGGCGGGCGACATCGTCGTCGCCCAGACCGACGACGGCGAAGCGACGCTCAAGTACTGGTTCCCTGAACGGGACCGGATCCGGCTCCAGCCCGCCAATGCGACGATGAAGCCGATGTACGTGCGCAACGCGCGCGTGCTCGGTGTCCTCGTCGGCGTCGTCCGCAAGACCCATTGACCAGTGGCCAATCGTCTGCGGTGTGCTGCCGCGTGGGGCCGAGGGCGGGCTGGAACCCAATCCGCCCTCGCAGCGGTCGCGGACGCGGGCCGGCGGTTCAGGAAGCGGCGGATGACGCCACCCCCGCCAGCTTGTTGTAGAGCGTCTTCAGGCTGATCCCCAGTTCCTCGGCGGCCCGTGGCTTGTTGCCCTGGTGGCGGTCGAGGGCGGCGAGGATCGCCTGGGTCTCCAATTCGCGGAGGCTGACGGGGCGGTCGACGGCGGGAGCCACCGCGCCGGTGGCAGTCGCCACCGGTGGCCGCCCGGCGGTCAGCCGTGCCGGGAGGTGACCGACGGACAAGGGCAACTCGTCGCACAGGACCAGCGCGTGCTCGACGACGTTGGCCAGTTCGCGGACGTTGCCGGGCCAGCGGTGCCTGCCGAGGATCACGACAGTGTCGGCGGTCGCCGCGACCGCCTGCGGCGGCGTCTGGGGGCGGGCGCGACGGACGAAGTGATCGACCAGAGCCGGGAGATCGTCGAGCCGGTCGCGGAGCGGGGGAACGGCGATCTCGAAGGTGTTGATCCGGAACAGCAGATCCTCGCGGAACGTCCCCTCGGCCACCATCTCCTCGAGGCAGCGGTGCGTGGCACAGATCACCCGGACATCGACCATCGTCGGGGCGTTGTCGCCGACGCGACGGATCTCGCCGCTCTCCAGCGCCCGGAGGAGCCGGGGCTGGAGCGCCCGGGGCAGCTCTCCGACTTCGTCGAGAAACAGCGTGCCCCCGTCGGCGACCTCGAACAAGCCGGCGCGGTGCTCGTCGGCACCGGTGAAAGCTCCCTTGCGATGGCCGAACAGTTCGCTTTCCACGAGCTGCTCCGGGAGCGCTCCGCAATTGACCGCGACCAGCGGGCCGGCCGCCCGGGCACCCGCCTCGTGGATCGCCCGGGCGACCAGCTCCTTGCCGGTGCCGGTCTCCCCGCGGATGAGCACGGTCGCCGACGACGCGGCGACCCGGGCGATGAGGCGGCGGACCTCCGCCAGCGACGGCGATTCCCCCACCAACCGCGTCGCTCCCTCGGCCCGGAGGACACGCCCCTCGAGGGCGCGGAGCCGGGCCGTCAGCTCACGCTTGCGGCGTACCCGCTCGAGAACCCCCTGGATCTCCGCCAGCTTGCAGGGCTTGGTGAGGTAATCGAACACCCCCTGCCGGACCGCGGCGACGGCCGTCTCCAGCGACGACTTCCCGGTGACGATCACCGTCTCGGTGTCGGGGGAGATCTCGCGGACGCGGCCGATCACCTCCAAGCCACCGACGCCCGGCATGTCGAGATCGACGATCACGCAGTCGTAGGCGGTCCGCTCCAGGGCCGCCAGCGCCGTGCGGCCGTCGGGGCAGACCGTCGCCTCGTGGCCGAGGCGCGGCAATTCGATCCGCATCAATTCCTGCAGCGAGCATTCGTCGTCCGCGAACAGGATCCGCATCGGTCGCGTCGTCATCGCCATCGGTTCCTCCCGGCCGGTGCCGGCGTGGTGATTCAGGCAGCCCGCGCCTGGCGGGGCGGCGGCACCGCGGCGACGGTCGCCACGGGCAGCGTGAGGCGGAAGCTCGAACCGTGCCCCGGCCCGTCGCTCGAGGCGGTGATCCGCCCACCGTGATCGGCGACGATCCGGTGCACGATCGAGAGGCCCAGGCCGGTCCCCTGCCCCGCGCGGCGGCGGGTGAAGAAGGGCTCGAAGAGGTGCTCGAGGACCTCGCCGGTCATCCCGCAGCCGTCGTCGGTGCACACCAGCACCGCCTCGCCCCCCTCGCGCCGCACCATCACGCGGACGCTCCCCTCCGCCTCGATGCTGTCGAGGGCGTTGACGAGGAGATTGAGCACGACCTGCTTGATTTCCTGCGGATTGACCATCACCAGCAGGTCGCCGTCGTCGTCAGGGCCCCTGATCTCGACAGACCGGCCGGCGAACCGCCCCACGTGGCCGAGCATCTCGGCGACGTCCCGCACCAAGCCGACCAGCGCCGTCGGCTGGCGCCGCACCTCGCCGAGCCGGGAGAAGTCGAGCAGCCTCTCGGTGATCCCCTTGCAGCGGAAGGCCTCACTCTGGATGAGCTCCAGGTAGCGGCCCGCCACCTTGAGGTCGTCGTCTTCCAGCCGCAGCGTGCCGAGCCGGCCCTCGAGCGACTCGGCGCACATCGCGATCGAGGCCAGGGGGTTGTTGATCTCGTGGGCGACACCCGCGGCGAGGAAGCCGACGCTCGCCAATTGCTCGCTGCGGATCACCTCGCGGGTGCGCAGCTGCACCTGGTGGTCGAGGTCGTCACGGATCTCGCAGAACCGGGTCGTCATCCCGTTGAGCGCCTCAGCGAGCTCGGCCATCTCGTCGCGCGTGTCGAGCGCGATGCGGAAGTCGAAGTCGCCGTCAGCCACACGGCGCGAGCCATGGCCGAGCAGGCGGAGCGGCCGGAACACCCACCGGTAGGTGAGCACCCCCAGGGCCGTCAACAACCCCGCGGCGGCCAGCGCCGCGGCCGACGTCGTGAGGATCAGGGTCCGGTACCCGCTGCGGACCTCGGAGGCGAGATCGTGGAGGTGCTCCTGGAGGTAACTGGGCAGGGCCGCCGACAGGGCGGCCAGCCGTTCGAGTTCGGCTCCCAGCGCGTCGCGACCGGGATCACTGGCCGATACGAGGCCGTCGATCCGGCGGAGCGAGGCATCGATCGCGTGGGCCGTCGCCTGCTCCCGGCTCCGATCGCCGAACGGAACGTCGTCGACCTCACCGGATTCGAGTTCGAGCCGGTAGCGCTGGAGCGCGTCCTGCACCTCGGCGAGGGCCACGGGGAACCGCTCGATCCCTCCGGGACCGTCGCCGTGACCGGCGGCGACCGCATGCCGCAAACGGAGGCGCCCGACGGCGTCGCCAAGGGCGCTTGCCCGGGGAAGCTCGCCGGCCCGACGGCTCAACCCGCGGACCAACCGCCGGTAGGAATAGATGCCGAGAAAGCCGCTGGCCGACAACACCGCGACCATGATGCCGACGAGCAGGCCGCCGAGCAGCAGCTTCTCCCGGATCGGTCGCCGTTTGGGCATCGCCACGCTCCCGCCCCGGGGGTACCCTCCCGGGGCCGCGACGATAGCAGGCTTCGGCCACCCGCCAGAATGGCGAAAACCGCGGTCGACACGGTGCTTTTGGCTCGCTGCCGCGCCCGGTCGGTCAGACGAGGCCCCACCGCTTCCGCAGGAACCACTCGCAGCACATCAGGCCGGCGAGGAGCAGGAGCATCGGCCACTTGTCCCACGGGCTGTAGCTCCACTGCTCTTCGGTCTCGAACGCCGAGGGCAGTGCGGCGATCTCGGCGAACAAACGCGGCAACTCCTCCGGGGAGCGGACACCGCCGGTGCCCGCCTCGGCGAGCTGGCGCATGAGGAGCGGGTTGGCACGGGGATTGGCCAGTTCGAGATCCTGGCGGAAGACGGTGAACCGGGCACTGCGCGTCGTGACCTCGCCGTTGGCACGGGTCGCCTTGACCTCCAGCTTCCAATCCCCGGGTTCGCTGAACTCGGCGATCGAGCCGTTGAACACGTCGCCGCGGCGCGTGATCCGCACCGGCCTCGTCGCTCCGCCGGGAGCGATCGCCGTCGCCTCGAACGACACCTCCGGCACGGGCGTGCCATCGGACCGGGTGATGCCGGCGTCGAAGGCCAGGCTCGCACCGGGCGACACGCGCCGCTGCGCCAGGCGCACCCACACCTTGTCGGCCTCGTCGTCCTCCTGCCGCGCTAGCCAGAGAACGAGCTGCCGCCAGAACCGACGGTGCTGCTCGGCCGCCCCCTGCATCGCCCAGCGCCACGTCGAATCGGCCGCGAACACCGCCACCCGGCCCTCGCCGAACTCGCGGGCCACCAGCAGCGGCCGACCGTCGCCGGAGACGGCCAGTGGCTTCGCGGTCGGTGTCAGGCGGCCGAGCAGGTTCGCCCCGTCGAGCGGCGGCAGCGCCTGCCAGACCGCCAGCGACCGTGCCTGGTCGGGCCCCTGGCGGAGAACGGCCACCGATCCGAACCGTGGGTCGGGGAGCATCTGGATCGGTCCCGGGAGATGGAGGCCGGGGCGGATCGGTTTGTCGAACGGCTGGCGGGCGAGCTGGTCCGGTTCGTAGGGGAGCAGCGGGGCGAGGGCAGTGCCTCCCCATCCTCCCGCCTCGAAGGCGTGAAAGCCGCCGAGAAACCCGATTCCCGCACCGGCGCCGACCCGGGCGAGGATCACGCGCAGGTCTTCGGGCCGCAGCGCCGCGGAGTCGAGGTCACCGACGAGGTACACGTTGGCGTCGGTGGCGAGGGTGCGCGAGAGATCGACGGGCCAGTCGCGGCGGGCCGCAGCCGTCGAATCGAGCCCCTCGTACGTCACCTGGATGTCGGGGCTGGCGGCGAGCACACGCCGCACGAACCGCTGCTCGACCCGGGGCGAGCCCTCGAGGTACGTGACGCGCAGCCCGCCGTCGATGACGTCGACGAACGTCGTCAACTCGTTGTTGCTGACGACCACCTCGCCTTCCTGCGGATCGACGGCGAGGACGATCTTCTTCTCACCGACGCCGTTCGGCGTCCAGGTGAGCCGCACGGGCTCGTCGGTCCCCCGTGCCGATGCCCGCACCAAGGTCCGGGCGACCTCTTCAAGGGCGCCGGCGTCGTTCTCTGCCAGCAGGGCGACGGGCACGTCGCGCTCGCCGAACCCCTCCAGCCGAACCCGCCCCGAGACCTCGAGCGTGTTCTTCAGATACACCGTCTCCGCGGCGCTGAGGCTGACGACGGCGGCGTCGCGCCCCTGGCCGGTGCCAAGCTGCTGGCCGAACGTGACGGTCCACAGTGGCACGGCGGCATCCCCGACCCGGTGGGCGACGGTCTGCGGCGGCGTGTCGCGCGGCGGATAGGCCTGCTGGGCCCCGTCGCTGAGGACGATCACGCCGACCATCGTCTGCCCGGCCACGGCGCGGAGGGCGTCGTCGAGAGCCGCGCCGAGGGCGGTCTGGTCGGTCGACGGGAGCCGCTGCCAGTTTCCCAAAGGAAACGGATCGTCGTCGGTCGCTGGAACCGGCGTGGCCGTGCGGTCGAACCGCCACAGGGCGATGTCGACGCCCCCGTCGGCAGTCAGCGCCTGCGCCGCCGGCCGGCTCGCCGCGAGGGCCCCGGTCATCTCCTCCCACCGGGTGCGCCCGGCCGGGCCGTCGGGTACGGTCATGCTCTCCGAGGCGTCGGCGAGGACCAGCAGCGTTCCCTGCTGCCGCGCCTTGCGGACGGCGACGATCGTCGGCCGGACGAGGCAGGCCACCAGCGCGAGGAACGCCGCCACGCGCAGCGCCACCAGAACCCGCCGCCGTCCCGGGGCGAGGCGGCTGGCGTCGGGGCCGAAGACGACGAGGATCACCGCCAGTAGCACGGCGACGCCGGCCACGAACCACCCCGAACCCAGCGGGTCGAAGCCGACCGAGAGCCCGTCGAACGGGGAAGCGGCGCTCATGCCGGCACCTGCGCGGCGGGGACGCCGGACGGGGACCGCGCCGCCGTGACGGGCGGCCGTGGTTCACCGCCGCGCACCGCGGCGGAGGCCCGGGCGCTGGCGTCGTCGCGCGGCGCGTAGAAACGGTTGGCGACGATCCAATCGGCGGCCATCGCCGCCGCGGCGAGGAGGATGATCCACCCGAACAGCTCCGTGCCCACCCGTTCGAGCTTCACGTCGCGCACCAGGTCGCGCTCGGTCCGCGCCACGCGGGCCTCGGGACCGAGGAGCGGGGCGAGCGTCTCGGCGGCCAGCGGCGTGCAGTCGGTCGCCGCCGGGGGGAGGTTGGCACTGAACCCCTCGGCGACGCCGGCGGCGTCGCCGCCGGCACGGATCCGGTAGTTCCCCGGCACCTGGGTGGCCGTGACGGTCACCGTGCCCTGCCGGGGGTCGACCGCAGCGGGGAAATCGTCGCCACGCGGCGTGCCGACGAACACCGAGGCGACGTCGCGCCGGTCGAGGTGCACCACGGCCGGGGCCCCGGCGACGATGTTGCGATCGCCGCCGGTGTCGACGGCGTGGAGCAGCGACTCGTTGGCGAGGACCAAGAATGGCCAGGGCTCGAAGCCGGTGGCGAGGCTGTTCCAGGCGTCGGGATCGTCGGCGCTCTGCGAGACCGGAGTGGTGAACACGACCACGGTGCCGCGGCCGAGGCGATGGGAGAGGATCGCGGGAAGCCCGTTGCGGTACGGGGCGACGGGAATCGCTCCGCTGGGAGCCCCCTCCCCCCCCGCCTCGGCCGGGATGAACTCCCAGTGGCGGCGGACGGGAAAGTCCTCCCAGGGAACGGCATCACCGACACGACGAAATGCGGCGAGCAGCGGATGATCGAGCGCCGCGGGCGCGAGGTAATTCTCCCCCGACGGATCGCGCCACACCCGCTCGATCTTCCCGCCGAGGACGCGCACGGCCGCCGACGACGAGAACCGTCCCGCGTCGGCGGCACCGGGGCCGAGCCACACCACCAGGCCACGGCCGGACGCCACCCACTGGCCGAGGAGTTCCCAGGTGCGGTCGGGGAGCGGCGGTGGATCGACGAGCACGATCCCGGCGAACGGCTCCCACGGCGTGGCGTCGAGCGCCGCGACGTCGACCACGGTCGCTGCGAACCGGCTGCCTCCGGCCTTGCGGAGCGCCGCCGGATCGATCGCCTGTTCGACGAACAAGGCCGTGGTCGCCGCGGGAGCGGGGGCGGCGACGAGCACCCTGGCGGCCCCGCCCACCGAGACGGAGAAGAATCGGGCGTTGTCCGCCTCGAGATCGTCGGAACCCTCGAGCACCACGCGCCCCTGGCGCACGCCCGGCTCGAGGCCGGTGACCTCGAACTCCACCGAGCCTGGCGCCGTGGCCCGCCACGTCACCGGCTTGACCGCCCGGCGCACGTAACGCCCGTCGGCCGAGAGCACCTCGACGACCAGTGGGCGATCGGCGTCGGGGCCGATCCGGGAGGTGACCACCGACAGCCCCAGTATCCCGGCGGCGGAGACCTGCTCGGCGGACAGTTCGACCGCGTCGATGGCGAAATTCGCCGGCGCCGCTGCGGCGACGTCGACCACCAGGAGGCTGGTGCCGGGATGGGCGGCGGCGAGGTCGGCGACGCCACCGTCCTGCCAGGCACCGCGGCTGCCGTCGGTGAACAGGTACAGTTCCCGGCGCGGGGACTTCGCCGTTTCCAGCAACCGGTAGCCCTCGGCCACCGCCGCTGCCAGCGATCGCACGGGGGTCGCGGTGGCCAGCCGCTCGACACGCGTCAGGGCCGCCGCCGGCGACGGTGAGAACGCCGCGGTTCCGCCTCCGGTCTCGAGGACCGCGACCTCGCTCCCTGCGGGGAGCTTCGCGAACAACGATCGCGCCATCGTCGCCGCCTGTTCCAGCCGCGTGGCGTTCCCCTCGCGGAGGAGCATCCGCGGCGCGGTGTCGAACACGAACGCCGCCGCCACCGGCCCCTCGCCGTCGGCCAGCCAGCCGGCTCCGCGGAGCGTCGGCCGGGCCAGCGCCACGGCCAACAGCACCAGCGCCCCCATCCGCATCGCGAGGAGGAGCAGGTGCTGGAGACGGAGACGGCGCCGGTTGGCGACCGCGCGCGAGCGGAGGAAGCGCAGCGCGGGGAACTCGCGCGGCACCGGGCGTTGCCGCATGAGGAGATGGAGGATCAGCGGCACGGCGACCAGACCGGCGCCGGCGAGGAGCAGCGGGGTGAGGAACGTGAGGCCCATGGCGTGATCGCGGCGGTGCCCGAGCGGTCGGCGTCGGAGAGGTGTCAGAACCGTTGGCGACGGCTGAGCAGGTACTCCATCAGCGCCTTGTCGAACGGCATGCTCGTGTCGAGTGGCACGTAGTCGATCCCGGCCTGGAAGCAGGAGCGCCGGTAGTCGGCGCGGAACGCCGCCACCGTCTCGAGGTACTCGTGCCGCGCCGCATCGGCGTCGACCACGAGCTTCTCGCCGCTCTCCGGCTCGACGAACTCGGTCATCCCGGCGAACGGGAAGCGCGCCTCGGCCTCGTCGAGGACGTGGAACAGGATCACGTCGTGGCCCCGGTGCCGGAGGCGGAGCAGCGCCTCGCGGATCGGCACGGGATCGGCGAGCAGGTCGCTGAACACCATCACCAGCGAGCGGTGGCGCAGCATCGCCGCCACTTGGATCAGGCTCCGTGCCGCATCGGTGCCCCCGGACGGCTTGATCCGGGCGAGCACGGAGAGAACCTGGGCGATCTGCGACCGGCGCGACCTGGCCGGCAGGCTCGCCTGGAGTTTCTCGCCGAAGACCATCAATCCGCAGGGGTCCTGCTGGTGGACCATCAGCCAGCACAGCGCGGCGGCGAGCGAGACCGCATAGTCGAGTTTGGTGAGCTCCTGGCGGTAGGTGTAGGCCATCGAGCCGCTGGTATCGATGACCAGGTAGCCGGTGATGTTGGTCTCGGCCTCGAACTTCTTGACGTAGTGCTTGTCGGTCTTGGCGTACACCAGCCAGTCGATGTCCTTGGGATCGTCACCCGCGGTGTATTTGCGGTGTTCGCTGAATTCGACCGAAAACCCCTGGTATGGGCTGGCGTGGAGCCCCTGGAGAAACCCGCGCACGATGAACTGCGCGCGCAGATCGAGCCGCGCGATCGAGCGGACCACTTCGGGCTTGAGATACTCCTCGACAGCGCGCACCATCCGGCCACTCCCTCCCACCGGCCCGCCATCATCCGGCCACCGGGCTCCGCTGAGCCCGCACCGTCCCCGGCGTGATCACTTGACGAGCCGGGGGATCTCCGGCTCGGGAATCTCGCGCACCAGCCGTTCGACGATCGTTTCGCTCGTCAGCCCCTCGGCCTGGGCCTGGAAGTTGGTCGCGATCCGGTGGCGGAGGACTGGCACGGCGATCCGCCGCACGTCGTCGATCGAGACGCTGAAGCGCCCGTCCATCGCCGCCACCGCCTTGCCCCCCTGGATGAGAAACTGCCCGGCCCGTGGACCCGCACCCCAGTCGACCAGCTCGGCGACGTAGGGCGGCGCCTGCGGATCCTTGGGGCGCGTCGCCCGGACCAGACGGGCGACGTACTTGACGATGTAGTCGCTGACAGCCACACCGCCGACGAGTTTCTGGATGTTGACGATCGCCCGGCCCGACAGGACCTTCCGGACCTCCGGCTTCTCCGCCCGCGTGGTCGCCAGGAGGATCTGCTCCTCCTCGGACGCCGACGGATACCCGACCTTGATGTTGAACATGAAGCGGTCGAGCTGTGCCTCGGGCAACGGGTAGGTGCCCTCCTGCTCGATCGGGTTCTGGGTGGCGATCGTGAAGAACGGATCGGGGAGCTGGTAGGTCTCCTGCCCGACCGAGACCTCGCGTTCCTGCATCGCCTGGAGGAGGGCGGCCTGGGTCTTCGGAGGCGTCCGGTTGATCTCGTCGGCGAGGAGGATGTTGGTGAAGATCGGCCCCTCGACGAACCGGAACGAGCGCCGCCCCGACTCGTTCTCCTCGAGGACGTTGGTGCCGGTGATGTCGGAGGGCATCAGATCGGGGGTGAACTGGACCCGTTTGAAGCCGACGTCGAGGATCCGCGCCAGCGTCGACACCATCAGCGTCTTTGCCAGGCCCGGCACACCCTCCAGCAGGCAGTGGCCACGGGTGAAGATGGCGGCGAACAGCTGCTCGATGACGTCCGATTGGCCGACGATCACCTTCTGCAACTCCTCCTGCATCAGCCGCCGGTGCTGGCTGAATTCGAGGAGGATGTCGTCGAGGGTCTTGGTGCGGGGGCTGCCGGACACGGGCACCGTTCCTTTCCAACAGCGCAGGGGGCAAAGGAGAGTATCCGGCGCGGACGCCGACGGGCAATCGAACCGCTCCGTACGGCCGTGTTCACCACCTCCGCCGGTATACTGCGGCCGGGCGGGGTGCCGAGCGGGGTCCCACCGACGCCCCCCGAGGGTCTCCGTTTGGCTGCCATGGCGCTCCACCGTCGATCGACAGGCCGCCGGGCACGATGGTGCCCGCGCGGATCGCTCGCGGCCTGGCTGGCGGCCGCGCTGCTCTGCGGACCATCGTCCGGCCTCGGCCAGGAGGGGGAGCGGAACGCCGCGGCCGGCGTCTCCGCCGAGCGGATCCAGCGCGCCGTCGAGAAGGCCCGCGACTTCCTCCTCCGGCAGCAGGAGCCCAACGGGTCGTGGGCGTCCACGATGGGGGACAAGAACAACCGCACCGGACCGTCGGCGCTGGTGATGCTCGCCCTCGCCAACGCCGGCGTCGGCCGCGACCACCTCCAGATGCAGCGCGGCCTCGACTGGCTGCGGCGGCAGAAGCCCGACGACACCTATTCCGTGTCGCTGCAGACGATGCTGCTGGCGATGGTCTCGCCGGATGCCGACCGGCCGATCCTGCGGCGCAACGTCGAATGGCTGTCGACGACACAGCTCGCGTCGGGGTCCTGGGACTACGGCAAGGGCCGCCGTGGGGGTGACAACTCCAACGCCCAGTTCGCGCTGTTGGCGCTCCACGAAGCCGACCGTGCCGGCGTCCAAGTCGCCGACGACGTCTGGAAAAAGGCGCAGCGCTACTGGACCGCGGCCGCCAACCCGGACGGATCATGGGGCTACACCCCCGGCGCCGGGGCCGGCACCGGAAGCATGACCTGCGCCGGCGTGGCGAGCATCTGGATCACCGCCGAGCACGTCGGCTCGCCGGACGCCCGCGCGACGGCGGACGCCGTGGCCTGCTGCGGCGGCGGCACGAGCCCGCGCGTCCTCGAGAAGGGGCTCGACTGGCTCGGCCGCCGGTTCTCCGTCGCCGAGAACCCCGGGCACGGCCCGATGTGGCATTACTACTACCTCTACGGCCTCGAGCGTGTCGGCCGGTTCACCGCCCGGCGCTTCATCGGCGACGCCGACTGGTACCTCGAGGGGGCGCGATGGTTCGTCAAGAGCCAGGATGAGTTCACCGGCCAGTTCCGCGGAACGCTCAGCGAGGATCCGATCGTCAACAGCGCCTTCGCGCTGTTGTTCCTGGCCAAGGGGCGCCGGCCGGTGATCGTGGCGAAGAGCCGTCACGGTCCCGACATCGATTGGAACCGACACGGGCACGACATCGCCCATCTCGTCGAGCACGTCGAGACGCGCTGGAAGCGTGACTACCCCGCCGGCCTGTCGTGGCACGTGGTCGACATGCCTTCGGCCGACGTGACCGACCTGCTCCAGGCTCCGGTGCTGTGGCTGTCGGGCAAGGACGGTCTCGACCTCGGGCCGGCGGCCGGCGAACGGCTGCGCCGCTACATCGACGAGGGGGGCTTCATTTTCGCCGAGGCTTGCTGCCCCCGGAGCGCGGGCTTCGACCGGAAGTTCCGCCAGCTCGTCGGCGAGATCTTCCCGGAGCCGGAGTACGACCTCCAGCTGCTCCCGCCGGAGCACCCCGCCTGGCACGCCGAGGAGATCGTGCCCGCCGAATTGCAGCGTCCGCTGCTCGGTATCGAGTACGGCTGCCGGACGTGCATCATCTACGCACCCCCGACCGACCTCGAGGCACCGCAGGCGGGGATGCCGAGCCTGTCGTGCCTGTGGGAGGTCGGTGGACCGGCACGGCGCGGCCTCGCCGCCGGCATCGCCAGCGAGGTCGACGCGGCCCTCGCAGTCGGGACCAATGTCCTCGCCTACGCGACCAACCGCGAGGTGAAACGCAAGGACGAGCTGTTCGCGATCACACCCGACGCCGTCGGCTCCGAGGACCAGTTCGACCGGGGGCGGTTGACGATCGCGAAGCTCCGCCACGGCGGGCTGTGCGACGCCGCGCCGGCAGCGCTGGCCAACATCCTCCGCAGCGCCGCCCGGGAACTGGGGATCCGAGTCGACGACACCCCCGATCTCATCGACCTCGCCGACGAGCGGCTGTTCGGCCATCACATGGCGTTCATGCACGGTCGCCAGCCATTCACGCTCGACGCGCCGCGGCGGGAGAAGCTGCGTGAGTTCCTCGGGCGCGGCGGCACGCTGCTGGCGGATGCGGTCTGCGCCTCGCCGGCATTCGCCACCGCGTTCCGCCGGGAGCTTGCAGCGGCCCTGCCCGACGCGAAGCTCGAGGAGATTCCCGCTGACGATCCGATCTTCACGGCGGGCGAATACGGCGGCTACGACATCCGCGAGGTCACGTTGCGGGAACCGCAGGGGGGCGGCGACGGCCCGCTCGCCGCGACCAAGCGCCGGATCGCACCCCGGCTCGAAGGAATTCGGATCGGGGATCGCTGGGCGGTGATCTTCTCCCCCTACGATCTGTCGTGCGCACTGGAGAAGCAGAACTCCATGGAGTGCACCGGCTACAGCCGCGAGGACGCCGAGCGGATCGCGCTCAACGTCGTCCTCTACAGCCTCAATCAGTAGCCGGGGTGGACGTCGCCGCTCCCGTGATGCCCGGCGCCGCGGTTCAGCGGCTCTCCGACTCGCTCTGGCCGCCCGAGAGGAAGCTCGCGTAGTACAGCAGCGCGAACACGCTTTGCAGCGTGGCGGCGACGTAGGTCCAGGCCGCCGCGTTGAGCACGCGGTTGACGTACGGCATCTCGTCGCCGGGCACGATCCCCAGATCCACCAGCTGCGCCTTGGCGCGGTTGCTGGCGTCGATCTCGACGGGGAGGTTGAGCAACTGGAACAGCACCGTCCCGCCGAACAGCGCGATCCCCAGCCACGCCAGCGGCTTGAGCGAGACGACGAGGCCGAGCATGAAGATCATCAGCCCGAACCCACTGCCCATGTTGGCCACGCCGACGGCGGCGTTACGCAGCGTCATCAGCGAGAATCCCTGATGATCCTGAAGGGCGTGACCGGCCTCGTGGGCGGCGATCCCCACCGCCGCCAGCGTGCGACCGCCGTACACCGGCGTCGACAGCCGCAGCGTCTTCGAGCGCGGGTCGTAGTGGTCGTTGAGCTGGCCGGGCACCTGCTCGATCGCCACGTCGGTCGCTCCCGCCGAATCGAGGATGTGGCGGGCCGCGGCCGCCCCCGACAGGGGTGCCGGCTCGTGTGAGGCGGTGGCAAACGACGCCTGCACGCGCCACTGGGCCCACAGACCGAGCAGCACCGCCGGGAGGATAGCGAGGAAATAGGCGGGATCGAAGAAGAAGAACGGCATGAAACGCTCCTGCGATCACATGGACCGGCGGTGCGGGAATCGCGGCGACGCGGAAGTAGTCTAGCGGGCCGAAGGCATCCGCCGACGCGGTCGGCGTCGCACCCCCGAGGCCCTTCCGATCGCCTCTCCCGGGCCTTCCGGCCCCGTGTGGCAACCATGCACTACGGACCTGCTCCGCACCCGGTTCACCGCTCCGGTTTTCGCCGCGCCCCCATTCTTCCGTGCCCAGGCGCGTGGACCGGGCTGGTTCTCGTCTGCCTCGTGCCCGTCGCGGTGCCGGGGTGTGCGCCGGGCGAGGCGGGGCCCGGGGCTCCCGCACCCGCGGCGACACGCGACGCGGACACATTGTGCCGGGCGATCGACGCGGAACTCGCCCGTGGCCGCGAGACCCGCCGCCTCGATGCGGCCGTCAACGGCGCCTGGCAGGTCGTGCACGGCATCCTCGCATACGGAGACGAGCTCCTTCTCGCCCACGACGGTGCCGTGACGCCGGCGATCGACCACGTGCTGGCTGGACGAGCGCTCCGCGGCTGGGCCCTGCGCCCGGGAGAGGTGGGACCGCGCGGCCTGGTCGAGGCCGGCAGCATCACCGGTCAGGGCCACCCCGACCAATGGCTCGGCTACCTCGCGCAGGCCGGCAGTGGCGGGTTCCCGGCGACGACGCCGATCGTCGTCGCCGGGCGGTCGTTCACCCTCGCAGACATGCTCGCCCAGGCCCGCTCCGACATCCGCCCCGGCCAGGAGGCGACGTGGACCCTGATGGCGCTGGCCGCCTGGTCGCCGCCCGATGCAGCGTGGACGGCCGGCGACGGCTCCCGCTGGAGCGTGGAACGCGTGGTGGCGATGGAGGCCGAGGCCGATCTCCTCTCCGCCGCGTGCGGCGGGATGCACAGGCTGTATGCCCTCGCCGCCGCCCTCGACTCCCACCGCGCGGCGACCGGGGTCGGCGACGACGCTCTCCGCGGCGGGTGGGCGCTGGCGCGCGACCGGCTCGACGAGGCCCTCGAGGTGATCCGCACCTACCAGCAGCCGGACGGCAGCTTCTCGGTGCACGATCTGGCCCGGCCGGGGCGCTCGGCCGACGTCACCGCCACGCTCTCGGCGACCGGCCATGCCTTCGAAGTCGTCGCCCGGGCGCTGGCACCCGAGCGGCTCACCGATGAGTGGGTGGTCCGGGCCGCCGAGCGTCTCGTGGGGCTGCTCGGGGAGACCGCCGACCTCGACCTCGAGTGTGGGGCGTTGTACCACGCCCTCCACGGTCTGCGGGTGTGGCGCGACCGCGTCTGCGGCGCGGTCGCCAAGGGGTGACGCCACGGGATCAATGCCCGGCCTGGATCGCCTCGAGGTGCGAGTGGATCGCGTCGACGAGGGCCCGGAGATCGCCGTTCCAGACGATCGTCGTCGCCTGTTCGGTGGCGAGGTTCTTGAGCTGCGCCGTGCCGCGGGCGAACTCGTCGCCGCCGATGATCAGTGCCACGCGGAAGCCGCGCTTCCCCGCCAGCTTGAGTTGCTGCCCGAGCTTGCGCGGCTCGGGGAAGAACTCCACGCCCATGCCGTCGGCCCGCAGGGCCGCGGCGATCCGCAGGTAATCGCCGAGATGGGCGGCGTCGAAGTGGACGAGGAACACCTCGGCAGCCGTCTCGGCGGCCGACACCCGCCCCAGCTCGTCGAGGCCGGCGAGGAGCCTGTCGATTCCCAGCGAAGCGCCGACGCCGGGGAGTTTCTGCTTCGTGTACAGGCCGGCGAGGTCGTCGTAGCGCCCGCCGGAACAGACGCTGCCGAGCGTCGGCAGTTCGTCGAGGAACGTCTCCAGCACGATCCCCGTGTAGTAGTCGAGCCCCCGCGCGATCGACGGATCGACGACCACCCGCCCGTCGGCGACCCCGGCGCGGGTGACGCCGTCGACGAGCGCCCGCACCGCCTCGACCCCCTCGCGGCCGACCGGATCGTCTCCGACCAGCGCCGCGACCGCACCGAGGACCTCGGCGCTGCCCCCCGAGAGGCCAGCCATCGCCACCAGTCGTGCCGCGGCCTCCTCGGGGGCCCCGTGCCCGACCATCTCCGCGACCACCCCCTCCGGCGGCAGCTTACCGAGCTTGTCGAGGCTCCGGAGCAGATCGGTGGCGCGGTCGGCGAGGCCAAGGGTGCGGAGGACACCGCCGAGGATCCGGCGGTCGTTGACGCGGATCGTGAACCTGCCGATGCCGAGCGCGACGAGGAGGTCGTGGACCACCAGGACCGTCTCCATGTCGGCCACGGCGCTGGTGGTGCCGATCGTGTCGAAGTCGCACTGCATGAACTCCCGGTAGCGCCCGCGCTGCGTGTTCTCGCCGCGCCACACGGTGGCCATGTGGTAGCGCTTGAACGGCGTCCCGAGGACACCGACGTGCTGCGCCGCGAACCTCGCGAACGGCACGGTGAGGTCGAACCGCAGCCCGACCTGGCGGCCACCATGGTCCTCGAACCGGTACAGCTGCTTGTCGGTCTCCGCGCTCCCCTTGCCGGTGAGCACGTCGAGGTACTCCAGCGCCGGCGTGTCGATCGGCGCGAAACCGTACGAACGGTAGACGCGGCGGGCGACGTCGAGAAGCCGCTCCCGGGCCAGCGCCTGGGCGGGGAGATGATCGCGAAAGCCCTTGAGGGTGCGCGGTTCGATCACGGTGGGGTCGTCCGGAGAGAGGGTCGCGGAGTCTACCAGCCCGATCGGCGCGGCCTCCATCGGCCAAACGGTCTCGGGTCGCGGCCGCTCCCCCGCAGGGGCGGGCTGGGTAAACTTCCAAGGATCGTCGGGAGAGACAACGATGCCGCCACGATCCACCCCTCTCGTCGCCGCCGGACTCGCGATCGTCGCGCTGGCCGCGCCCTCGGCCTGCGGCGCCGTTCCCGACTTCGAGCGCGACATCCGGCCGATCCTCGCCGAGCACTGCCTGCAGTGCCACGGCGCCGATGCCGCCGCCCGTGCCGCCGGGCTCCGCCTCGACCGGCGTGAAGCCGCCCTGGCAGGAGGGGATTCGGGGGGAGCGGCGATCGTGCCCGGCCGGCCCGACGACAGTCCCGTGATCGCCCGGGTGACGAGCACCGACCCCGACGTCGTCATGCCCCCGCCGGCGATCGCCAAGCCGCTCACGGCCGCCCAGGTCGAGTCGCTCCGCGCGTGGATCGCTGCCGGAGCCCCCTACGCCGACCACTGGGCGTTCACGATCCCGGTGAAGCGTGAGCTTCCCGGTGGCGATCCCGCGGCTCATCCGATCGACGCCTTCGTCGCGGAACGGCTCGCCGCCGAGGGCCTTGCCTTCTCGCCTCCCGCCGACGGCGCCACGCTCGCCAGGCGGCTCCACCTCGATGTCGTCGGCCTGCCGCCGTCCCCGGCGGAGCTCGCCGCCTTCGCCGACCACGGTCCCGACGCCACCGTCGCCGACCTGCTGGCCAACCCGCGCTACGGAGAGAAATGGGCACGCCCGTGGCTCGACCTCGCCCGGTACGCCGACACCAACGGCTACGAGAAAGACATGCCTCGCGAGATGTGGGCGTGGCGCGACTGGGTGATCGCCGCCCTCAACCGCGATCTGCCCTACGACCGGTTCGTGATCGAGCAGGTCGCCGGCGACCTGCTCCCCGGGGCGACGCAGGATCAGATCGTGGCCACCGGGTTCCTGCGCAACAGCATGCTCAACGAAGAAGGAGCGATCATTCCCGAGGAGTTCCGGATGGTCGAACTGTTCGACCGGATGGACTGCCTCGGCAAGGCGGTGCTCGGCGTGACGACGCAGTGTGCCCAGTGCCATTCGCACAAGTTCGACCCCGTGTCGCACCACGAATACTACGCACTGTTCGCCTTCCTCAACGACACGCACGAGGCCCGTTCGCCGGTCTACACGGCCGAGCAGTTGGCGACGCTCGCCGACATCCGTGCCCGGGTGGGCGCCGTCGAGGCCCGCGTCCGTGAAGCACGTCCCGGCTGGATCGACGAACTGGCCGCCTGGGAGCGCGAGATGGTTTCCCGACTCGTTTCCTGGACACCGATCCGGATGGACGAGATGAGCAGCAGCGGCCTGCTCACGCACCCGCAACAGCTCGACGACGAATCGATCCTGATGATCGGCCACCGCGACGGCGAGATGATCTTCGAGTCCGAACCCGACTTGGCCGGGGCCACCGGGCTGCAGCTCGAGGCCCTGCCCAATGGCGACCTGTTCATGGGGGGACCGGGGCGCGACGGCATCTGGGGAGTGGCGGAGCTGCGCGCCGCGGTCCGCCGCCCGGGGAGGGACGACTGGGAGCCGCTGCCGCTCTCGGCACCGTCGGCCGACCATTCCAATCCCGAGCATGTCGAGATCCGCCCCGCCTCGGCCGACGGCAACCAGCCGGAGCGGCGGATCCCGCACGGCCCGGTCACGGCGCTGGTCGACGGCGACGGTGACTCGGTGTGGGAATCGGATCGTGGGGAGGTCATCCGCCACCAGCCGTCGGTCGCGGTGGTGCGGTTCGAGAAGCCACTCGACCTGCCTCCCGGCACGCGCCTCAGGCTCACGCTGCGAATGCCCTCCGGCGCCGCGCCGCGCCAGCAGAGCCGGATGCTCGGCTGCTGCCGGTTCAGCCTGACCACGGCACCGCAACCGACCGCTCCGCCGGTCGACCACGGCGCGATCCTCGCCCTCCGCACCCCGGCGCCGGAGCGGACCCTTGCCCACCGGGAGGCGATCTTCACGGCCTGGATGAAGAGCCTCCCGGAATTGGCCCCGTCGGTCGCCGAGAGCGCCGCACAGTGGCAGCGCGCGACCCCGGCCGCGACCACGGTGCTCCATCTGGCCGCCCGACACGAGGGTGCCCGGCGTCGGACCCATCTGCTCGACCGCGGCGTGTGGAACAAGCCGCTCGAAGAGGTGGCGCCCGACGTGCCGGCGGCCTTGCATCCCTTGCCCGTCGACGCCCCGCGCGACCGGCTCGGGTTCGCCCGCTGGCTCGTCGACTCACGGTCGCCGCTGGCGGCGCGGGTCGCGGTCAACCGGGTGTGGCAGACGATCTTCGGTGTCGGGCTCGTCGATACCGCCGACGACTTCGGCACGCGCACGCCACTGCCTCCGTACCGCGACCTTCTCGACTGGCTGGCGGTCGACTTCATGGAGCACGGCTGGAGCCAGAAGCGGCTGATCGCGCTGGTCCTCTCGAGCCGCACCTACCGGCAGTCGTCGCACGCCGCGCCCGACCTGGTCGCCCGCGATCCCGCCAACCGACTGCTGGCACGCGGCCCGCGCTTCCGCGTCGACGCCGAGGTGGTCCGCGACCTGGCGCTGTCGGCGGCCGGGCTGATGACCCACGCCGTCGGCGGCCCGGGTGTCTTCCCGCCGGTGCCGCAAAACGTCCTCGACTACAACTTCGTCCGGATCGACTGGCCGACGGCCACCGGCCCGGAGCGGTACCGGCGGAGCGTCTACCTGTTTCGCCGCCGCTCGATGCCCGATCCGCTGCTGGCGTCGTTCGACTCTCCCAATGGCGACGTCGCCTGCGCCCAACGCGTGCGCTCCAACACACCGCTGGCGGCACTGGCCGGCCTCAACGAACCGGTGTTCGTCGAGGCCGCCCGGGCGCTGGCGCTGCGCGTGCTGCGCGACGGGGGTGCCGACGACACGGCGCGGATCGACCATGCCTGGCTGCTGTGCACCGGACGGCGCCCGACGACCGCCGAACGCACGACGCTCGCGGCATTCCTCGCCGACCAGCGGCGGCGCTTCGCCGAGGGGTGGCTCAACCCGCGCGAGGTCGCCACCGGCACCCCCGACACGATCCCGGCGCTCCCCCCCGGCTCGTCGCCCCAGGACGCGGCCGCCTGGACGCTCGCCGCCCGCGTGCTGCTCAATCTCGACGAGACCGTGACGAAGAACTGACGAGGCCCCCATGCCGTTCGCCCACCCATCGTTCCCCGACCCGATCGGCTCCGCGGCGGCCCGGGCGCGGGCACGGCGCTGGTTTTTCCGCGACTGTGGCGTCGGGCTGGCGGGAATCGCCGCCGGAGCGCTGGCGGCGCGGGAGGGAGGTGCGGCCCGGCCTTTGGCGCCGCGGGCGCCCCACCATGAGCCGAAGGCGCGCCGCGTGGTCTATCTCTTCCAGGCCGGGGCACCGAGCCAACTGGAATTGTTCGACCCCAAACCGGAACTGGCCCGCCGCGGCGGCAGCCTGCCCCCCGCCGAGTTGCTCGAGGGGTACCGCGCGGCGTTCATCAATCCCAAGTCGGCGCTGCTCGGGCCGAAGTTCCCCTTCCGCCCCCATGGCCGGTCCGGGACCGAGTTCAGCGACCTCGTGCCGCACATCGGCAGCCTCGCCGACGATATCTGCATGGTCCGCTCGCTGCACACCGACGCGGTCAATCATGCCCCCGCCCAGATCCTCATGAACACCGGCGCGCAGCAATTCGGCCGGCCGAGCTTCGGGGCCTGGACGCTGTACGGCCTCGGCAGTGACGCCGAGGACCTGCCAGGCTACGTCGTCCTCACCAGTGCCAACGGCACCAGCGGCGGGGCGAGCAACTACGGCGCCGGCTTTCTCCCCACGACCTACGGCGGCATCCCCTTTCGTCCCGGCGGCGACCCGCTCCTCTACCTCTCCAATCCGCGCGGCGTCGACCGCGACGCCCAGCGGGCGAGCCTCGACACCCTCGACAGGCTCAACCGGCTGGCGCTCGACGCCGTTGGCGATCCCGAGATCGCCGCCCGGATCGACGCCTACGAGATGGCGTTCCAACTCCAGGCCAGCGCACCGGATCTGCTCGATCTGTCGAGCGAAAGTCCGCAGACGCTCGCCCGCTACGGGATCGGCGACCCCGCGTCCCACTCCTACGCGCGGAATTGCCTCCTCGCCCGCCGCCTTCTCGAGCGCGGCGTCCGCTTCGTACAGCTATTTCACGAGGCCTGGGACACGCACGGCGACCTGGTCAACCGGATGCGGGCCAACGCCCGGGACGTCGATCAGGCCAGCGCTGCCCTGGTCGCCGACCTCAAGGAGCGCGGGCTCCTCGACGACACGCTCGTCGTCTGGGGGGGCGAGTTCGGCCGGACACCGATGATGCAGGGGGGGACCGACGGCCGCGACCACCACAACCGCGCTTTCTCGATCTGGCTGGCCGGCGGCGGCGTGCGCGCCGGCCACGTCCATGGCGCGACCGACGACTTCGGCTTCAACGTCGTCGCCGACGGCGTCCACGTCCACGACCTCAACGCCACGCTCCTCCACCTCCTCGGCTTCGACCATACGCGGCTGACGTATCGCTTCCAGGGGCGCGACTACCGCCTCACCGACGTCCACGGCACGGTGGTCGGTGGAATCCTCGGCTGAGGCTTCCCCGCTCAAGACCGCACCTTGTCGGTCTCGAAGGCGAATCGCGGCGCCCGGGTGGCGAAGGGGAGCCGAGCACCCTGCGGCATCAGGAAGGCGTGCGGACGGCCGATCGTGAGCACGTCGCACTCACCGTCGGTGATCACGAGGATCGGGGCATCGTCGGGAAAATCCTCGGCCCGCTCCAGCACCCGGATCCCCGGTTGGAGCACGGTGCCACCGCGGCCGTGGATCTCGACGGCGCCGACGAGCCGGTCGGGCTCGACGTAGCCCATGTCGTGGGTGCCGGCGTCGCACTGGACGACGCGGACGAGTGCCACGTCGCGGCTCGTCGCGTAGGCGGCGATCGCGCCGAGCCCGCGGCCGATGTCACGCGGACCCATCGATCCCGACGTGTCGAGGACGACGCCGAAGGTCCGCAGCGGCAGCCGCTCCCAGGGTCGCTCCCAGACCGGTCGGGGGATGTCGGGCGTGGCCGACTGCCGACGGCTGGCGCGGGCGAACGAGCGCCGCCGCTCGAGGGGAGGGAAAAAGTCGTCGAGCCATTGCCCGAGGGCGACGTCCCAGGGGATCGGCGGCTGGCACAGGCTGCGGATCTCCTCGACCATCTCGCCGGGGAGCAGCCCCCGGCCCCGGCAGCGCTCGACGTGGAGGTCGAGCCCGTCGGCAAGCGCGCGGCGGTAGAACTCGTCGAGGTCACACCCGGCGCCGCGCCACCATCCGGGGGTCCGGTCGCCGAGGATGTCGCCACACCCGACGCCGCCGAACGTCCGTGCCTTCGCCAGCCGGCGCCGGAGACGGAGATCACCGACGATCCGGTCGTAGAGGGCCTCGGCTGATTCCCGCTCCAGCGCCGCGTCGATGTCGAGCAGGCAGCCCGGGGGCATCGCCCCGATCCCCATCTGCACCAGCCACCCGTTGATCACGTAGTCGCAGGCCACGTTCCACAGGAACGGATCGCGCCCCTGCCGGCGCGCCTCGTGACGGAGGCCGACGTGGAGCAGTTCGTGGGCGATCACGAACTGCATCGTCTCCCAGGTCCAGGGGACAAGGGGATTGACGAACACCCGCCGCGCTTCCGAGTCGACCGCGGCGATCGCGATCCGCTCGCGCGTGCAGAAGGCCGCGTCCTCGACGATCTCGAACGACGCCGCCAGCGCCGCCAGCAGCGGGTAGTTGGTCACGAACCAGCTCCGGGCGCGCTCGGCGAGCGAGTTGGGATCGCCGCGCTTCCGGGCCGGGCCGCGTGCTGTCGCCCCCGCCTCCTCCACCGCGGCGGTCACCGCGGCCCGGACCGCCGCGGCGAGGCTCGCCGTCGCCGCCTGCCGGCGCCGGCGGTCGAACGCCGCCGCGTCCTCGCGGTGCACCCAGCCGGGCTGGCCGGCGCCGGCGAGCGCCAGCCCCGCCGTCGCCTCGAGCGCGGCCGGCCCCTGCGTGGCGAACCACCGGGCGATGGCGGCGAGATCCTGCCCCTGCGGCTCGACCCCGGGCAGCCACAGGCCATGGGGCCGCTGCCCGATCGGCATGCTCCGCAGGAAGCGCACCGCCTCCCACTCGCAGGCCCGCCGCCACGCCTCGTCGTCGCGGACCGGATCGACGTGATTGAAGGCGACGTGGAGCGTCGCCTGGGCGAAGACGTGGGCCCATTCGTCGGCCGTACCGCGATGCCAGGCGTTGGGCACGAGGTCAGCCCCGCCGCGTTGCCAGGACGCGGCCCCGCGGTCGGGTGTCACGGTGATCCGCACCCAGCCATCGGGCGGAAATGGCAGCGCCGGTCCGAGCCACAGCTGCACCACGGCGCCGGCTCCCGAGACGAGCCGCCCGTAGAGCGGATGACCCTGCAGCAGGCTCCATCCCCCCTTGATCGCCTCGAGGTGCTGCGCTGGCGGCGCCTTGGATCGTGCCATGGCCTCACTTCTTCGCCGCCAGCCGCGGCAGTGCCCGGGCCAGCTCGACGGTGTACCAGGCCGGCAGCGCCGCGCCGCTCTCGGTCTCGGTGACCACCAGCTGCGCCAGTTCGGTCGAGATCCGCGCCAGCGGCACGAGCAATTCCTTGGCCCGGTCGGCGAGTTCCCGGGCTTCGCGGCCGAGGCTCCGCTCGTCGTCGGGAAGCTCGCGGATCAACCGGTCGCGGAGCTGCTGGACGAGGAAGTAGAGGACGTCACGCTCCTCGGGCGCCTCGGGCCAGCCGCGCTCGCCCTTGAGGATCGCGGCGAGGTCGAAGGCGCGCTCGCGAAGCTTGACGAAGGTCACGAACTGCTGCGCGTGGGCCGGCGTCAGCAGACCCTGGGCGAGGACCTTGATCTGATCGAGGCCGATCCCGGGGCCATGGGACGCCAGTGCCTGCGAGAGCATGTGCCAGCTGCGCGGCGTGGAGAACGGCTCCTCGTGCTTCGGTGGACGGGCCCAGAGGTGGTCGGAGCGGGTTTCGACATAGGCGATCACGAGCGGATCGACGCCGGCGGTCCGCGCCCAGGCGAGCCAGTCACGGGCCGACGCCCGGAGCTGCACGTGGAGCAGCCGGTTGACCAGCGCCGAGGAAAGCGGCCGGGTAATCGCCTGGTCCTGCGAGCGGTTACCGGCGCCGATCACCACCGTCCCGGCGGGGAGGACGAACTCGCCGATCCGCCGGTCGAGGACGAGCGAATAAAACGCCTTCTGCACCTCGTGCGAGCAGGCGTTGAGCTCGTCGAGGAACAGGCAATACGGGTCGTCGCGGGCGATCAGTGTCGGCGGGCAGAAGCGCGACTTGCCGGCGACGATCTGCGGCACGCCGATGATGTCCTCGGGGGCGAGCTGCGACCCGAGCAACGACACGCACGGCAACCCGACGGCAGCAGCGAACGACCGGACCAGCGCCGACTTGCCGATCCCCGGCGGTCCCCAGATGAACACCGGCATCACGGGGGCGACTTCGAGGAGGAACGGCGCGAGTTGGGCTGGGGTGAGCGTTGCGGCGGCTTCCATCACGGATGGTCCCCGGGTGAAACGAGCTCGTCAGCATAGCCACTGGCCTTCCCTGCCACGGCCGCGGCCGACGGTATAACAGCGGTCGCCGTTTCCGCCCCCACCGCTCCGCGGAGCCCGACATGACCTCGATGACGGACCGATCGCCTGGCCACGAAGACGCAGCGGGACGGATCGCCGATCTCGAGAAGCTCCTCGACGTCGCCCGGCGGCTCGGAGCGACGACCGATCTCGATCCGCTCCTCGAGGCGATCGCCGCCGCCGCGACGTCAGTCCTCGATTGCCAGCGCGCGACCGTATTTCTCGTCGATGGCACGACCGGTGAGCTGTTCAGCCGCGTCGCCACCGGGATCGCGGATTCGCCGATCCACGAGATCCGCATCCCGGTCGGGGTCGGGATCGCCGGCGAGGTCGCCCGGAGCGGCGTCGCCATCACCATCCCCGATGCCTACGCCGATCGGCGCTTCAACCCCGAGTTCGACCGCCGGAGCGGCTTCCGCACCGCGAGCATCCTCGCGGTGCCGCTTGCCGACCACGACGGGCAGACGGTCGGCGTGCTCCAGGTGCTCAACAAGGCCGGTGGTCCGTTCGGGCCCCGCGACGAGCAGCTCGCCGCGTTCCTCGGCGGCCAGGCCGGGGTCGCCGTGCAGCGGCAGCTGCTCCTCGGCCACCTCGCCGAGAAGCAGCGGATCGAGCGCGACCTCGCCGTCGCCCGCGACATCCAGCTCGGGCTGTTGCCCAAGGAAGCGCCGGTGCTGCCGGGGTTCGACGTCGCCGGCTGGAACCGGCCGGCCGACGAGACCGGCGGCGACTACTACGATTTCCATCCCCTCGCCGACGGCAGCCTCGCCGTGACGATCGCCGACGCCACCGGCCACGGCATCGGGCCGGCGCTGGTCGCCGCCGAAGCGCGGGCGCTGTTCCGTGCGATCGTCGCCCCGGGGGTTCCCCTCGGCCCGGTCATCGCCCGGGTCAACGACCTCCTGTCGGCCGATCTTCCGGAAGGGAGGTTCGTCACGGCGCTGCTGGGAATCGTCGATCCCGCCACCGGGCGGCTCCGCTTCGTGAGCGCCGGTCACGGGCCGATCTTCGTCTTCCGGGCGGCGACCGGGGCGATGGAGGAGTTCGACAGCCACGGGCTGCCGCTGGGGCTGATGCCCGAGGCGCCGTTCGAAGACGAGACCGCCACGACCCTCGCCCCAGGCGACATCCTCGTCCTCCTTACCGACGGCTTTTACGAATGGGCGCGGCCCGACGGCGCCCAATTCGGCACCGAGCGCGTCGGCGAGATCCTCCGCCACTCGCACCACCTCCCCGCGGAACAGCTGATCCAGTGGCTCCGCGCCGCGGTCGAGGAGTTTGCAGCCGGAACCCGCCAGGCGGACGACCTGACCGCGGTGCTCGTCAAACGCACCGGCTGACGTCGTCGCGCCGCTGCCGTCCCGCCACCGGCCCGGGGGAACCGTGGCGTTGGTGCCCGACGGCGTTCAGAGGATCGGCAGTAACGCCGGCTTCGGGCTGCGGATCGACCGGCCGCGTGCCTCGCGCCGCCGGCCGTCTCCCACCTTTTCCCCGCCGGGACCGAGCACGGCCTCCATGTACTCGGCGACCTGCTCGGGCGTCTCGAAATACTGGTCGTAGACCCAGTCGTCCTCGTACTCGCAATCCTTGGTGGTGTACTCGCGGCAGATCGGCGGCCGGGTGTCGTAGATCCCGCAGCGATTGTCCCGCTGGAGGTGCTTGCAGACGGTGTGGACGCAGACGTACCAGCATCCCTCCTCGGTGAACACGGTGGCGTGCTCGTGGAGGAGGAACCAGCGGATGTACTCGAAATCCTCGCGCGTCGAGGGTGTCTCCAGGGGGAGCGCGAAGTAGCGGCAGCACTTCGCCGTGCAGTACTCGCAGAGCACGCGGTCGGCGGGGATTTCCTCGCGCTTCGGCTTGGTGCGAATCGGCGTCGCGATCGACATCGGTGGGCTCCGCAGGGTCGGCCCGTCCCGGGGCCGACCGCGGCATGGTACCAGTCCCACGGCCGCCCACGGCCGCCGATTCACCCGGCGGATGACCGCCCTATACTACGGGCTCACCGGAGGGAGGCGGTCGTGCCCAAGCGCTGGCAGGTCGAACCGCACGACGCGACGGCCGTCCTCGCCCTCGAGCGGTCGGCGCGGGTCTCGCCGATCGTCGCCCGGCTCCTCGTCGCCCGCGGCCTCACCGATCCGGAGGCCGCCCGGACCTTCCTCTCCGGGCGGATGTCCGACCTCCGCGACCCCGAGTCGCTTCCCGGCGTGCCCGCGGCGGCGGAGCGGATCCTCGCGGCGGTCCGGGACCGGCGGCCGATCGTCGTCTACGGCGATTACGACGCCGACGGCATGTGTGCCACGGCGATCCTCGTCGAGTGCCTGCGGGCCCTCGAGGCCGTCGTCGATTGGTACGTTCCCGACCGTTTCGAGGAGGGATACGGCCTCAATCGCGAAGCCCTCGAGGAACTCCACCGCCGGGGCACGGCCCTGGTGGTGACCGTCGACTGCGGCATCGCCAGCGTCGCCGAGGCGGCGCGCGCCCGCGAGCTCGGCCTCGAGCTGGTGATCACCGATCACCATGCCTACGGCGACGTCCTCCCCGACGCCGACGTTCTCGTCCATCCCCGACTGCCCGGGGCCGGCTATCCGTTCGGGGAGCTGTGCGGCGCGGGGGTCGCTTTCAAGCTCGCCTGGGCGCTGGCGGTGCGGCACTGCGGCGCCAGGCAGGTGAGTCCCCGGCTCCGCGAGGTGCTGCTGCGCGGCATCGGCCTGGCGGCCCTGGGCACGGTGGCCGATGTCGTGCCGCTCCTCGACGAGAACCGGATCACGGTACGCCACGGGCTCGAGAGCCTGCGGCTCAAAGGGGGGCCGGGAATCGACCGGCTCCTGGAATTGGCGAAGCTTCACGACAAGAGCCGGTTGGAGAGCGAGGACGTCGCCTTCCGCCTCGCACCGCGGATCAACGCCGCCGGGCGTCTCGGCCAGGCGGCGTTCGGCATCGAACTGCTCACCACCCGCGATGCCGCGCGCGCGGTGCAACTGGCCGACTGGATCCACCAACTCAACGACCAGCGCGACTCGCTCGAACGCAGCATCCTCCTCGCGGCCACGAAGCAGGCGAAGGAGCACTGCGCTGCCGACGACGCGGCGCTCGTGCTCGCCGACGGGGGCTGGCATGCCGGTGTGATCGGGATCGTCGCCGGCCGGCTGGCCGAAAAATGGCACCGTCCAGTGGTCCTCATCGCCCGCGACCCGCTCCAGGGGCGCCCGGCGATCGGCAGCGTCCGTAGCGTGCCGGGATTCGACGTCCACGCGGCGCTGGTCGCCTGCCGCGGGTTGCTCGTGTCGTGCGGCGGCCACGCCGCCGCCGCGGGGCTGCGGATCGAAGATCGGCAGATCGACGAGTTTCGTCGGGCATTCCGCGACGCGGTCGCGACGCGCCTCCCCGAGTCCCTGCGCCGGCCCGGCCTGCGGATCGACGGCGAGACGACCCTCGGCGCCCTCACGCTCGACGCTGCCGACGAGCTCGACCGGCTCGCCCCGTTCGGCCAGGGCAACCGCCGGCCGGTGCTGTGCGCCTCCGGTGTCCACCTCGCCGAACCGCCACGGGCGATCGGCAGCGGTGGCCGGCACGTGTCGATGACGCTCGTCCAGCATGCCGCCAGGATCCGGGCCGTGGCCTTCGGCGGGGCCGAATGGGTGCCCCACCTGCCGGCGTTAGGTAAGCCGTTTCACATCGCCTTCAAGCCGAAGGTCAACGAGTTTCGCGGACGCCGTTCGGCCGAGGTGGAGTTGGTCGATTGGCGACCGGCGGGAATCGACATCGGCGTCGACCTTCCCGAACCGGCAGCGGTCCCATCGGCCGGTGACTGACCGACGGCGGATCGTCACCGGCGACGGCGATCAGTCGAGCTTCACGTCTTCGGGCCGTGGTCCGTTTCCCGTGACCCAGGCGTAGCACGCGTCCATGCGCTGGCCGATTCCCTCCCAGTCGAAATGGTCGCGGACGTAGTCGCGGCCACGGCGCCCACGCTCGGCGAGTTGCGCCGGGCTCTCGGTGGTGGCCTCGCGGATGGCGCGGGCGAGGGAGTCGACGGCGGGCTCCACCCACCACCCGCTACGGTCGCGCTGGAGGACGGACCATGGCGTCGCCGTGGTCGTGATCACCGGCAAGCCCATGCCCATCGCCTCGGCAACGGCGATGCCGAAATTCTCCGAGTGGGAGGGGAGGACGAACAGTTCCGCGTCGGAGAGAAACCGCCACTTCGCCTCCCCCGTCACCTCCCCGATCAACCGCACGTCCGCGAGTCCACGGGCCGTGATCTGTCGACCGATCTCGCGCTCGTGCCCGTCGTCACCGCCGCCGGCGATCTCCAGGACCCAACCTGTCGGCCGGACTCGGGCCCACGCCTCGAGGAGCATCGGCACCCCCTTCTTGGCATGCAGCCGGGACAGGAACAGGCACCGGCGCGGGCGCGACGGGCCAGGCAGCGGGAACCGCCCCGTGTCACCACCGGTCGCCTCGATCGGCCGAGCGACTCCACCCCATGGTGCGGGGATCTCGACGCCGTTGGGAATCACGCAGACCGGATTGCGGAAGCCGAGATTTCGGATCGACTGCTTTTCCGACAGCGACGTGGCGTGGATCAGATCGGCCTGCATGAGCTGCCGGCGCTGCCAGAGGAAAAGAGCGACCTGTTTCCGGCATTGATGGTGCCGCAGGGCCCAGGGCTCGAGCATCCCACGCGGACTGATGACCAGCCGCACCCCCCGGCGTTCACCAAGCCGCTCGACGGCCAGTGAAGCCGCTTCCCACAACCCCTGGAGGTGGATCACCGCGGGCGGATTACCGGGACAGACATGGTGCTCGAGCCGCTGCCGCAGGAACTCGACGGCCCGGAACCACCGCAATCCTGCGGCCTCCACGGCCAGTCCACTCCACTGCTCGCGATCGACGAGCCAATCCGCCAGGGACCGGTAAACCCCGACGACCGCGACATCACCACGGCCACGACCGGCGACGGCCCGGGCGAGCCCCGACACCGACAGAAATGGACCGCCATCACGGCGGGAAAGCCCCGTGATGAGGAACACCGTGCGATACGGCGCCGCGGGGCGGGTCGCATTATGCATCGACGAGATCACGTGTTTGGGCCTGCCGCGAGCTTGTCCCCCGCCCGCCACGCCGCTTTCCGTCGTAGCTTTCATACCCTACAGCAAGGACATCGCCTCGGCATCCTCCCCACACGGACGAGCGCCCCCCCAAGCAGGTCTTCATGGGCCTCCCCCGGGCGACGTGCCCCCGACTCGCACGCTGTCACAACCCGATGGCTGACGCCGTCGGTGCGGGACCGATCGGTCACCCGCTGACCGACCGCGACGTCCGGCAAGGAGCGCAGTGGCCCCTGGCCAGCCGCCCCGAGCGAACACTGGGTCTCAGTCGCGGGTGATGCCTCCGGCGGGGCGAGCGGTGACGCGCAGCCGAGTGCCATTTTCTCGCACGCCGAGCCCCATCCACCGTGCGAGGCGCGGTTGTGGCGGCAGGCCGCGAGCGGTACATTCCATGGTCAAGTCAGAGAAGCGCCGTCGGTGGCGCTGCCGCAGGCCGTCGATCGGGGCGTAGCTCAGCCTGGCTAGAGCGCTACGTTCGGGACGTAGAGGTCGCTGGTTCGAATCCAGTCGCCCCGACTGATCGCCTGCAAACTGCCATCGTCCGGTGCGTACGGCATCCTGCCGAGCCTCACCGCCCGGAAGCGATCGTGTTCCGTCGGTTCACCACCCGACGGAGGATGGATCTTCGCGAGCGTTCCACCCTCGTGAGACCGCTCCCTGCACCGCCCCGACCGATCTGCTCCCCATGCCGACCTACGTCTACGAGACGATCCTGCCTGACGGGAGCGGTGGTGACCGCTTCGAGCGGATCGAGGCGATGTCGGCCGCTCCACTGGAGCGCCACCCGGACACGGGCGCCCCGGTGCGGCGGGTGATCACCGGCTTCGCGATCGGCGGCAAGCATGCCGCGTCCGGTGGAGCGGCGTCGCTGTCCGACAGGAATCTCGATCGCCTCGGCTTCACGAAGTACGTCAAGAGTGGAGACGGCCGCTACGAGAAGACCGTCGGATCGGGACCCGGTACGATCTCGGCCGACGACTGACGTTCGAGGGCCGCCCTCGGGGCTGGCGGCGCGCGCGAGGGGATATCGACGATGCTCGAAATCCTCGGGGTACCGGCCGTACTGTCGCGTCGCACGGGCCGCCGCGCGATGCTCCAGGCCGGGGGTGCGGGGCTGTTGGGCCTGTCGCTGCCCGGAGTGATGACGGCCGAGGAGGCCGGGGCAGCGGCCAGCCGGTACGCGGTTCGTCACCGTCCACTACGACTGCTGTGACGGCTACAGCCGGGATTCACACGTCCATTCCGACGACGTCCGCCGCTGGCTGCCGCCGGTGCGGCGGATCCGTTGCCGCGGGCAGGTAGCGGTGGCCCGCCGATTGCACCACCCGTGTGGCGGAATTACTCTCCCTAACCGGAATCTTCTCTCGTCAGGGGCTCACCATGGAAATCGTCGCCGTCGTCGCTGCGATCGTCCTTCTCCTCGTCGTGTTCCTCGGCATCCGTATCGTGCCGCAGCAAACCGCGTACGTCGTCGAGCGGCTGGGCCGCTACAACGGAGTTCTCACACCGGGCCTCAACGTCATCATCCCGTTCATCGACCGGCTCGCCTACCGCCACACGCTCAAGGAGGGCGCACTCGACATCCCGGAGCAAGTCTGCATCACCAAGGACAACGTCCAGGTGGCGGTCGACGGCGTCGTCTTCCTCCAGGTGATCGACCCCAAACTCGCGTCGTACGGGATCGCGAACTACACCTTCGCGGTGACGCAACTGGCGCAGACAACGATGCGTTCCGAGATCGGGAAGATCGTGCTCGACAAGTGTTTCGAGGAGCGTGCCAACATCAACGCCGCCGTCGTCGCCGCGATCGACGAGGCGGCATCAGGTTGGGGGGTCAAGGTGCTCCGGTACGAGATCAAGAACATCACCCCGCCGGATACCGTGCTGGTGGCGATGGAAAAGCAGATGCAGGCGGAGCGTGAGAAGCGGGCCACGATCCTCCAATCCGAAGGGCAGCAGCAGTCGGCCGTCAACATGGCCGAGGGGCAAAAGCAGAAGGTGGTGCTCGAGTCGGAAGCGTTGCGGCAGCAGCAGATCAACCAGGCGGAGGGAGAGGCGTCGGCGATCATCGCCGTCGCCGAGGCCACCGCGCAGGGCATCCGCCGTGTTGCCGAGGCGATCCGTGCCGAGGGCGGTCTCGAAGCGGTCCAGCTCCGTGTCGCCGAGCGGGTCGTCGAGCAGTACGGCAAGCTCGCCAAGGAGACCAACACGATGATCCTGCCGGCGAATTTCGCCGACCTCGGTGGGGTGATCGCGGCGGCGATGTCGGTCGTCAAGCAGTCGGACAAGGGAGGACGGTCCGGAGACGCGCCGGAACCAGGGAGGATCCGATGAGCGACATGCTCACACCGTCGACGATCTGGCTCGCGTTGGGATTCGCGCTGGTGGCGCTCGAGCTCGCCTCGGGGGCAGCGGTCCTGATTTTCTGTGGTCTGGGAGCGTTGGCCGTCGGCGCGCTGTTGGCGGCGGGAGCCACGCTGTCGACGCCGTGGCAAATCGTCTTGGCGGCGACCGCGGCGCCGGCATCCGCGTTCGTGCTCCGGCCGCTCCTCCTTCGCTCTTTCCGCTATCGTCACGGCTACCTGGACCACGTCGGTGCGGCAGTGGTGGTGGAGACGCCCGTCACCGACCAGGCCGCCGGGACCGTGCGACACCGGGGGACGGCGTGGCAGGCCAGGGCGGTGCACGGTGAATCCCTCTCCAGCGGTGAGCGCGGCATCGTGGCCGGCGTCGAGGGGATCGAACTGATCGTCCGCCGCGAGTGAACCGGGAACCGGCCCGAGGGACATCGTGAGCGGCTGGTCGATGCGGCACCACCGCCGGCTCAGCGGAACAGTTTTCCCAGATAGACGGTTCCGTCGGTCGCCGATCCCGTCCGCAGCAGCTCGTGAAACCCGAGCCGGGCGTAGAACCCCAACGCCCGGGCGTTGCGGGCGCTGACGCCGACATGGGCGCCGGGTGATCCGCGAGCCGCGAGCTTGTCCATCACCGCCTCCATCATCCGCCGTCCGTGGCCTTGGCCACAGGCCCGCTCGAGGAGATCGATGTGGAGGTGCGACGGATACTGGTGATAGGGCTCTGGGCAGTCGTAACACGGGCGGTGGTAGAGGGCGTGGACCGACTGCGTGCGCGTCCAGTTCGCCGGATCGCCACCGGGGAGAGGAAACCGGGCGACCAGCCGCGGTCGCCATTCCCGCTCGTAGCGCTCGTAGAACGACCGCGAGTCGAACGCCCCGAGCGTGTAGCCGCAGACGCCAGACTCGTCTTCGAGGATCAGGCTCAGATCGGGCTCGAAGGCGAGGTACGGACCGACATAGATGCGACCGAGCGCTGCGGGATCATCGCGGTACAGTCCCTCCCCGTCGGCGCCGTGGTCTCCGGTCTTGAGGCAGACGTACGCCGCCGCCGCGTCGTCGGCGACGGTTCCCCTGCGGATCGAGAAGCCGTTCATCGCGTCCCTTTCCGGGCGTCCCCCCGTGTGCGGCACGCTCATGACGACGATCGCTCCGCCGCGGCCGGCACGTCGAACCGTCCGCCGGCCATGAGGAGCCCGACGGCGATGCCACTGCACGCGGCACAGGCGGCGACGAGATGGAAGACCGAGGACCGCTCGATCACCCAGCCACCCACCACCCCGCCGACGAGAACGGTCAGGCCGAGGAACGTCGCATCGACGACGGTCATCGCCAGGGTCTGCACCTCCTCGTCGACGACCGCGAACACGGCAGCGCGCAGCGCCGACAGCAGCAGGCCGAACGCCAGCCCTTCGAGGCAGGCGGTCGCCGTGACGATCCATGCCGTCTGGAAGAAGATGATCAGGGCGTAACGCACCATGTAGAGGATGCCGGCGACGATCATCAGCCGCCGGGGGGACGAACGCGGCAGCCACCACGCCGCCAGGAACATCGCCGGCATCTCGCACATCACCCCGAAGAAGAACGTCCACCCCAGTTCGATGACTCCGCCGCCGGCCCCCTTGATCAACAGCCCCTGGTAATTGAACGTCGTCTGCACACCGAGATACATCAGGAACACGACGGCGAGCAGGAACACGTAGCGTGGATTCGCTCCGAGGCGGGCCAGGGCCCGCCCCGGAGCGAACGATGCCTTGTTCGCCATCCGCCCGTCGTCCGCCGCGGCCGCGGCCGGTAGCATGGCGACTACCGCGGCGAGGAGCACCGCGGCGACGACGGCGACGATGAACAGCGCGTTCCACGAGACGCCGACGACGAGAAACGCCGTTGCCAGGGCGGTGACCGCCCAACCGAGCGAGCCGAAGCCGCGGATCCTCCCGAACCGGTGCGCCGCGCCCTCGCGATCGAGGAACCGCAGGGTCCAGGCGTCGAGCATCGGGCCGATCGGCTGCTGGAAGAAGCCGAGCAGCGCCAGCGCGACGCGGATCCAGACGGTACCGGTCACCAACGGCAGCGCGGCGGCGACCGCCGCGAACGACAGCGCGGCGGCGACGATCGGCCAGCGGCTGCTTCGCAGATGGTCGCAGAGAAGTCCGAAGGCATACTGCCCGACCAGCGCCGCCCCGACGGACAGCGACATCATCACGCCGATCTCCGAGGCGGCGAGCTGCCGCTCCCCCTCGAAGTACATCACCCAGTAGCCGAGCACCGCCGCCGACATGGCCCAGAACAGGAAGTGGGCCGCCCGGAACCGCGTCTCTTCCGTCAGCCTCGTGGTCATCGGCAGCCGTCACGCGCCCGCGGTCGGATCGAACCGGGAACGGAGCAAATCGAGCGCCCGGTCGATGAACGACTCGGTGATCTCGCGCTCGTTGAGGATCGAGTAGCTGTAGCCCTTGTCGCGGACATAGCGGTTGCAGGTCCGCAGTGCCTCGCGGACATCGGCGTAGCCGATCCCCATCGAGTCAGGATGGATCGGCACCCCGGCACGGTCGAGGATCGACTGGATCGCCTCCGGCTCGTTTTCCTGGAGCAGGCTCATCAGGAAGATCCCGAGGTTGACCACCTTGCCGTGGAGGAAATGCTTCCGCGTCAGCGACTCCAGGCAGTAGTAAAAAAAGTGCTCGGACCCCTCCTCGTATTGGCAGTGGCCGACGCGGAGGTTTTCGACGGCCACGAACCGAAACCCCTCCATCAGCATCCGCAGCCCCCGTTCGCTGACGTCGTGGATCTCGGCGAGGTTCTCCTTGACATCGGCGAGGATCCCGGACGTCCGCTGCCAGAGCTCGTCGTCCATCCGGCCGTGACCACGAGCCACGGCCAGCTTCCAGTCGAACAGGGCGGTATGGCAACTGAGCAGATCGCAGACCCCGGAGCGGTTCATCACCGGCGGGGCCGATCGGACGATGGCAAAATCGCAGTAGATCTTCTCGGGAATCATCTCGCCGACATACTGCACCTTGCCGTCGACGCGGAGCGCGATCGGGTAGGAAAACATGGCGTCGACCGAAATCGCCGTCGGCACCTGATAGACCGGCCGGCCGGCTTTCCAGGCGTGGTACTTGGCGATGTCCATCGCCATGCCGCCGCCGAGGCCGACCGCCAGATCGAACGGCCCAAGGGCGGCATGCTCTTCCTCGAGGACGCGTGACTCCATCGAGCGGGTCATGACCAGCTGCGGCTCGAGCACGGCAAACCGATCGCCGTAGGCCTTCCACAGCGACGGATCCGTGACCAGCAGCACTCGGCTGCCAGCGGCAGCGGCGACGAGCTCCGCGGAGCAGCCGCTGCCGTAGACGACGTCGTAGCGGGCATTCCGGAGGCGGTCCATGGCGGCTCTCTCGGCGGGAATCGTCCGAGCAGGCTACCGCGCCGACCCTCACTCGCCCCCGCCGCACGGATGCGGCGGTCCCTCCAGCCGGCAAAGGCCAGGATGGCTTTGCCGCGTGAAACCAGCGCCCCCGCCGCACGGATGCGGCGGTCC
>VGZO01000028.1 GCA_016872555.1 Planctomycetota bacterium | reverse complement strand
CGCTGGCGACGACTCAACGGCCATCACCAGATCGTTCTTGTTCTCGAAGGAAAAGTGTTCACCGACGGAGTCCTGCAGAACGCCGCCTGATCCAGGACCTCTAAACACAACTCTTGACAATAGCTCCGGAGGCGACATGCTCGAGCCCTACATACACGCCGTCCTTGCCATCGCACGGATCGACGTGAACACCAACACAGTCGCAAAGGTCTGCTAAGCACACCGTTCCGTCACTCATCGCGCCAACTCCCGCAGTTTCGCGAGCAAGGGCACGAGGTCTCGCGATGCCTCGGCTTCTGCGGCCAGCGCGGTCTCAAACTGATCAAGCACTACGGCAAGGGCATCCCCTTCTTCCGGCGCCGCTGTACTCACCCAGCGACTTGGACTCAGGTTGTAGTCAGCTTCTTTGGCTTGCTCGTTCGTGATGATCGTGAGTTCGCCGACTACAGGCTCGCCCTTCGCATAGATTCCGGCAAGAAGCCGAATGTCCTTTTCTGGCAGGTAGTTCTTCGGCTTGCCTTTGATGAACCGGCGGCTAGCGTTCAGCAGCGCAATGCGCCCTTTGCGGGAGGTGGCCTTGCGCCTTGCGATAATCACGATCACACCGGCCGCGTTCGTGTTGTAGAAGAGATTTTCGGGCAAGAGGATGACGCCGTCGATAAGGTCATTGTCCACAAACCATTTGCGGATGTTCCGCTCTTTGTCTTCATTCTGCGATCCAGAGCCTCGCGTCACGGCGCCGGTGTCGAGCACAACGGCTGCACGACCGTCGTCATCGAGGCAGGCGAGCGTGTGCTGGAGCCAAGCCCAGTCACCCTTGCCGCTGGTGATCCCGCCCGCAGGCTGAAATCGGTCGAACGGATCGTTGCCGAACAACTCGGGCGAAAACGGCTGGTTCCACATCGGATTGGCCACGACGATGTCGTGACCGCGAATCCGGCTGGCCGCATCCAGAAACTTCGGGTTGATCATGGTGTCGCCCCGGGCGAGGTCGAC
This sequence comes from Planctomycetota bacterium, assembly GCA_016872555.1. Classification (NCBI taxonomy): domain Bacteria; kingdom Pseudomonadati; phylum Planctomycetota; species Planctomycetota bacterium. Next base: position 55,098 of record VGZO01000028.1, on the reverse strand, counting down.
GTCCATGTCGTGGATGATCGCGTTCATCCGGGCCACGGCGAAGCTCTCGGCCCCGAGCTCCTGCCCCGACAGCTTGAGCGGCACCTTGCTAGTGGGGTCCAGCTCCCGGGCGACGAGCTGGAGCTTGATCAGCAGGCCGGCTGAACCGCACGCATAGTCGTGGCATGTCTCGCCCGGCCGCGGCCGTAGGATATGGGCCATGAGGAAGCCCACCTCCGTCGGCGTGAAAAACTCGCCGGCGCTCTGCCCTGCTCCTTCGGCGAACTTGCGGAGCAGGAACTCGTACGCCCGGCCGAGGAAATCAGGCTGCACATCCGCGAGGCCGAGACGATAACGGGGGTCGGAGAACGTCTCGACGACTCCTCGCAGTTTCGCCGGGTTGATGTCCGGCTCACCGTTCCGTTCAGCCGCGAAATCAACAATGTCGATCACGCCGGAGAGCGACGGGTTGTGCTTGACGACGGCCCGCACTGCCTTCGTGAGGTGCTCACCAAACCCGCGCGGGGCAGTCGATCGACCACGCTCATCGACAGGCCATTCATATTGCTCGCGGCCACTGATCACCGCCCATCGGGCCTCGGGCGGCAGGTAGAAGCGGAGGAGCGAATGGTCCGACTCCGCGATCTCGAGCGCGGTGGTGCGATCGCCGTATTCATCGGCGAGGCGGGCCACCTCGTCGTCGAACACGTCCGAGAGCCGCTTGAGGAACAGGAGCGGCAGCAGATAGTCCTTGAACTTCGCCGCATCCTTCTCGCCACGGATCGAGCAGGCGGCATCCCACAGCATTTGCTCCATCGGCTTCGTCGTCGGCACGGCCGCCGACGCACGCTTCCGCCGTGGTCGCGCCGCCGTCGGCACCGCAGCCTCTGGCTCATCACCGACGCCCGCCTCGGAGGCGAGTGCCTCGATCGCGGCCAACGCCGCCTTCTGCGGCTTCGTGGTGCCGCCCTCCCACCGATTCACCGTGGCGAACGAGACGCCGAGCCGCTCGGCGAGCTGTTCTTGGGTCAGGGACAGATTCGTGCGGATCGCTCGCAGGACGACGGGGACGTTGAATGAAGATGTCATGTCTGCTATGTTTGCGATATGACACGCGAAGTCAAGGGGGTTGTCCGGATCGGCACGCACCGGCACGGAACGATGTTCGCCGCCGGATTCCTGTCCGACGATCGCTCGAGCGGGGTCCGATCGAATTGATCGCCATGGGCGGCCAGGCCCTCGTGCCCTGTAGCGACCCCCAAGACGGGAGGGATGCGCGAGAACCAAAACAAAACTAGCGATGAGAAGGAGGCTTTGAGGTGGAAAGCCAGGCGGTTGTCGGGCTGCTGAAGTTTTTCGGGAAGGACGAGTACCTTGCCTCGTTAGCCCGTGGACTCGTGTACTTCACGCCGCCCGAGTCCTATCGCATCGATGGGCATGAGGGGCGTGGCGACCCCCAGGAATCCTGCTCGGCTACATTTCGCATGCAGGATGGCGGATTCCCCCTGCAAATGAAGTTTGGCGACCAGGAACTCCAGGTAACCGCGCTCACAGCGCACAACCCTGGTCGGAAGCCAGGGCGCCTAAATTGCTGGTTCGCGATCGGATTACCGACTGATTTCGAAGAACTTGAGAGGCTCGTCAACGACGTCAATCAGATGCGAGCCACATTTGGTTCCCGGTACGTGTTTCTCCATCGGGACCATATCGAGGTCTTTGCCAGTCACGTGCGCGCAAACGCTCCCTCAGAGTCGGCCAACGCGCTCGATCATGGCCTAGTCGAGTACTCGGCGAGGCAGAGCGAGTGGGGAGTTTTCTGCAAGCCGGCTGGTTATGCCTACCAGAGGGAGTACCGATTCGTACTTGGCGAGTGCGGGCACATGGAAAGGGCAGCACAAAAGGTGCAGTGCCCTGCGGACGTGCAACACATCCTCCACGTGGAGCCCACGATTCAGATTTACGCCCAGACCGAGAAGGAGTTGTTGCTTGTGCTCGATAAGACTGGATGCCGCATCGTGCTCAACGAGGTTCTGAGTGAGAAACGAACAGCCGATTGAACGACTCTTACGGCTGCGCGAAGGACGGAGCTATCAGCCGCCGTCACCGCAGTGGGGCTCGAGGGCCTTGATCTTCGCCACCCGGCGGGCGTGGCGGCCCCCCTCGAACGGCGTGTCGAGCCAGGTGCGGATGATCTTTTCCTGCAGCTCCGGCCCCACCATCTCCGCCGACAGGCAGAGGACGTTGAGGTCGTTGTGCCGCCGGCTCAGCTCGGCCGTCACCTCGTCGCCGCAGGTCACGGCGCGGACGCCGGGGAGCTTGTTGGCAGCGATCGCCATCCCCACGCCGGTGCAGCAGAGGAGGATGCCGCGGTCGACCGTGCCGTGGCTCACCCGGCCGGCCACGTCGGCGGCGATGTCGGGATAGTCGACCGGATCGGTCGTCGGGCAGCCGCAGTCGACGACCGTGTTGCCGAGGCGCTCGAGCAGACCGATCAAGCGCAGCCGGGCGGAAACCCCCCGGTGGTCACTGCCGACGGCGATCCGCATGGCTCATTCCCGTGTCTTCCCACCCGAATCCCGGCCGGATGGAGCGTCGAGTAGTGTAGCGAGCCGGGCGAGCAAATGCCCGCGGATCTGCGCCGCACAGGCGCGGTAAGTGGGAAGCGGGCCGCCTATCGGGTCGCTCACGTCCTGCCGGTCGGGGGACAGCATCTCCACGCGCCCCCCCGCCTCGGGAAACTGGGCGAGGAGGGCCGTGCGGTGCGACGCGGTCATCGTCAGGATGACGTCGGCCTGGCGGACGAGCGCGTCGGTGATCGGCTGGCTCTCGTGGCCGGCCAGGTCGGCACCGAGCTCGGCCATCGCCTCGAGCGCGCCGGCGCTGGCCGGCGCCCCGGCCCAGGCGGCGAGGCCGGCGCTGATGGCGACGATGCCGTGCTGCTCGATTTCGTCGGCGCGGCAGCCGAGGCGCTCGGCGACGAGCTGGCGGAACTGGGCCTCCGCCATCGGGCTGCGGCAGGTGTTGCCGGTGCACACGAACAGGACCATCAGGCTCGACAAGCGCCAGAGGGTGTCGGCGGCGACGATCCCCGGCCGCACGACCTCCATCGTCCCGTCGGCGACGGTGATCGTCGTCGCCTCCTGCGGGTAGCGGACGCCGCCGTCGTCGATCACCAGGCCGACGCCGTCGCCGACGCGCGACAGCAACTCGGCGGCGCTGGTGGCGCTCCGGCCGTCGACGAGCGGCTCGGCCAGTGCCAGCGGGCCGGCGAGCATCCGCAGGCTTTCGGCGAGCATCGGATGGCCCGGCACGCGCAGGCGCAGCCGACCATCGGCGAGCAGCGCCGGGCGAACGGCCTCCGGGAGCCGGTGGACGAGGGCTAAAGGGGCGTCACCGCGGACGAGCGTGACCACCGGCCCCGGCCAGCAGCGCCGCGCCAGCCGACGCACGGGCGCGGGAAGGTGCGGCGCCCAGTCGAGCGCCTCGTCGGCGCTCTTCAGCGCCAGCGACAATTCCGGCTCGCCACGGCGCGGCTCGACGAGTGCCGTGAGCCTCCCCACGGCCGCCGGATCGCGGACATTTGCGGCGACGACGTAGTCGGTCTCGGTGGGAAAACCGACGCAGCGCCCCTCGGCGAGCATCTGCACCGCACGGTGCACGACATCGCGAGGGTCGTCCGCACGGCGCAGGTCGATGACCGTTGGCGGCATGGGCAAGACCGGGGAACCGGGCCCCCGGGGGGAGCACGCACGGAACGGTACCGCTCGACGACGGCGACCGTCAAGCGACCCGCTCCCGGGCTGACGGCGATCGACGGCGAGTTCGCCTTGTGGCGGCGCGGGGCCCCCGCTATCTCTCCGACGCTTCCTCCCGTGGCCGATCCGCCTCTCGCTCAAGCTCATGCCGTCGTCCCACCGCCACCTGCCGAACAGCCCGACCGCCGGCTCCGCGGTCGGCCGGATCACCGTGGCCGTGCTGGCGACCGTCGCCGCCTTGGGCCTCCCGCCAGGAGGACAGTTCGCGGCCGCCCAGGCACCCGTGCCGCTGCCGGCGCCTGCCGCCCCCGGATCCCCCTCGGCGCCGGTGGCAACCCTGCCGCCGGTCGCCCCGGGAGCACCGGCCGTCGCGCCGCCGGGCGACACCGCGGCCCAGCCCGCCGCGGGGGAGCGGATCATCGAGGTCCGGATCGAGGGGAACCACGCCACCGAGGTCTCGAAGCTCCCCAAGCTCTCCACCCGCGCCGGCCAGACCTTCGACCCGCAGGCGATCGCCGAGGACGTCCGCACGCTCCACCGCACGCGGAAGTTCGTCGACGTCCACCCGAAGGTGATCCGCGGCGCCGAGGGGGCGGTCGTCGTGTTCCAGGTGGTCGAGCGGCCGATGCTCCGCTACGTCCGCTACGTGGGCAACGAGTCGGTGATGACGCGCACGCTGCGCAAGAAGGCCGAGATCGACGTCGGCGACTCGCTGGATCCCTACGTCGTCGAGGAGGCGCGGCGCCGGCTCGAGGCCTTCTACCACGAGAAGGGCTACGACGCGGCCCGTGTCGCGACGATCGAGGGCAACAAGCCGGGCGACAAGGGGGCGGTGTTCCTCATCGACGAGGGGCGCTCCCGCAAGACGCTGTGGACCGACTTCGTCGGCAACACGATCGTCAGCGACGCCCGTCTGCTCACGCAGATCAAGTCGAAGCCCGGCGTGTTCTGGCTGCTCGGCGGCGACGTCGACCGGCAGAAGATCGACGAAGACGTCGACGTCCTCACCGCCTACTACCGCAGCCTCGGTTTCTTCCAGGCGCGCGTCGGCCGCGAATTGCAGGTCGTCCACGGCGCCGGCCGCGACTGGACCCTGCTGACCTTCGTGATCAACGAAGGGCCGCGCTACTCGGTGCGCAACGTCTCGTTCATCGGCAACAGCCGGTTCAAGAGCGAGTTCCTCTCCCGCGACCTCAAGCTCACGAGCGGCGAGCCGTTCAACCAGGCGAAGATGGACGCCGACCTGGGGCTGATCCGCGACATCTACGGCGGCCGCGGCTTCGTCTTCGCCGACATCCGCGCCGATCCGCGGTTTCTCGAGGAACCGGGTCAGCTCGACTTGGTGTACAGCGTCGCCGAGGGGCAGCGCTACCGCGTCGGGAAGATCAACGTCCGGATCCGCGGCGAGCATCCCCACACGCGCCACGCCACGATCCTCAACCGGCTGTCGCTCCGCCCCGGCGACATCCTCGACATCCGCAAGCTCCGCGAGGACGAGCGCCGCCTCAAGTCGAGCAGCCTGTTCCTCACCGATGCCTCCAAGGGGGAGGGGCCGCGGATCGCCTTCAGCAAGCCCGACCCGGGCGAACTGGAGCGCGAGCAGATCGCCCGCGATCCTGCCCGCCCCGGCTTCCGCGGCCAGAGCCCCGACGGCGAGCCGGCCGACGAGGTGATCGACCTGGTGCTCGAAGGGGACCTCGTCCCCGAGGCGACCGCCGGGCAGGCCGCCGCGCCCGGCAATCCCGCCGAGCGCTCGGCGCCGCCCACCGCGCCCGTGGCGCCGCCGCGGCAGGTGTGGCGTGGCCAGAGCCCCGGCGCCTCCCCTCCGCCCGCCGCCCCGCGCTACCAGCAGGTGCCGCCGGCGAGCTACGCCGGTCAGCCCGCCCCGCGCTATGCCCAGGCTCCCGGCCCGTCGTCGTTCGGCGTGCCGGTCGTGCCCGCGCCGGGCCCCGCTCCCGTCCCCGCCGGACCGTGGGGGGGCACGGCCCTGGCGCCGACCGGCCCCGAGGCGGTCGACTACGGTCGGACCGTCGCTCCGCAGCAGGCTCCCGGCGTGCAGCAGGCCGGCGGGCCGTTCCAGCCGTTCGCGCCGGTCGTTCCCGCCCAGGCCGTGCAGCCGGGAATGCTCCCCCCGGTCGCTCCCGGGATGGCGCCGTTCCCGGGCGCGCCGGCCGTGCCCGACTTCGGCGGACCGCCGCCGCTGCAGGTGTTTCCCGGCACCGAGCCCTACGTGATCGTCGACGTCGACGCCGAGGAGACGCAGACCGGCCGTCTGATGATCGGCGCCGGCGTCAACTCCAACGCCGGCCTCGTCGGCAACATCGTCGTCGACGAGCAGAACTTCGACCTCTTCCGGCTGCCGCGCAGCTGGGACGACATCCGCAACGGCGTCGCCTTCCGCGGCGCGGGGCAGCGCTTCCGCCTCGAGGCCGCCCCCGGCACGCAGCTGCAGCGCTACACGGCGACGTTCCAGGAGCCATACCTGTTCGACACGCGGATCGGCCTGTCGACCAGCGCCAGCTACTACACACGCTACTTCTACGACTGGGCCGAGGCGCGCGTCGGCGGCCGCGTCGGCCTCGGCTACCAGTTCGCCTTCGCCCCCGACCTGTCGGTCAACGCCGGTTTCCGCGGCGAGAGCGTCGACATCTTCAACCCGCGCGTCCTCGCCCCCGACATCGTCAACATGGTCGGCACCAACTCGGTGTACGGCTTCAGCGGCGGCATCATCCACGACACGCGCGACAGCCCGTTCCTCCCCACCCAGGGGCACCTGGTGACGTTCGAGTTCGAGCAGGTGATCGGGACGTTCGTCTACCCGCGCGGGATCCTCGAGGGGCGGCAGTACTTCCTCCTCGCCGAGCGCCCCGACGGCTCGGGGCGCCACGTCCTCTCGGTGGGCTCGGTGCTCGGCATGTCGGGCCCCGACACACCGGCCTACGACAACTTCTTTGCCGGTGGCTACAACACGCTCCGCGGCTTCGTGTTCCGCGGCGCGAGCCCGCGGCAAAACGGGGCCATCGTCGGCGGTCCGTTCCAGTGGCTCAACACCGTCGAGTACATGTTCCCGATCACCGCCGACGACACGCTCCGCGGTGTGGTGTTCACCGACTTCGGTACCGTCGAGAGCAACGTCTCGATCAACAACTTCCGCGTCGCCCCGGGGTTCGGCCTGCGGATCACGCTGCCGGCGATGGGCCCGGCGCCGATCGCGCTCGACTTCGCCGTCCCGGTGGCCTACGCCCCGGAAGACAGCCAGCAGCTGTTCAGCTTCTTCGTCGGCTTCGCCCGCTGACCGCCTCCGTGCCGCGTCGCCATGACCCGTCCCTTGCTGTCCGGCGGTCGTGACGAGCGGATCCTCGTGGTCCGGACGCGCTACGTCGGCGACACGGTGATGGCGATCCCGTTCCTGCGCAACCTGCGGACGCGCTATCCGGAGGCGCGGATCGAGGTCCTCGTCGAGAAGGTCTCCGGGGCGGTGCTCGCCGACTGCCCGTACCACGACGGGCTCGTCTCCTGGGATCTGCCCCGGCCCGGGCATCGCCTCGCGCCGGTGCTGCTGACCAACCAGTTCCGCCTCGCCGCCTGCCTCCGCGAGCGCCGTTACACCCGGGCCTACGTCCTCAAGCGCGCCCTGTCGAGCATCCTCCCGGTGTGGCTGGCGGGGATTCCCCACCGCGTCGGCTTCGCCGGCGGCGGCCGGGCGGCGTTCCTCTCGCGCTCCGTCGCCATTCCCCCGCACCGCCACGAGGTGGAGTTGTTCCTCGACCTGCTGCGGGCCGACGGGATCGCGATCGACGACGGCCGCAATGAGAACTGGGTGTCGGAGGCGGCCCGGGAGACGGTGGCGGCGCTCGAGAGCCTCGTTCCCGCCGGCCGGAAGCGCGTGTTCCTGAGCCCGAAATCGACCTCTTGGCAGCGCGAGTGGCCCGAGGCGCGCTGGGGGGCGCTGGTGGCGCGGCTGGTGCGCGAGCGCGACTGCGACGTGGTGTTCTGCGGGTCCCCCGCGCAGATGCCGTTCCACCGGCAGATCGTCGAGCGCGCGGGGCCCCTCGCCGCCCGGCATTCCCACGACTGGTCGCAGCGCGTCTCGCTCGCCCACCTCGGCGCGTTGCTTGCGCGGATGGACCTGTGCATCGGCGTCGACAGCGGGCCGGTGCACGTCGCCGCCAGCCACGGCACGCCGGTGGTGGTCCTCGTCGGCCCCACCGATCCCAACCACTGGTGCCCGTGGGACGCCCCGGCGGTCGTCGTCCGCGGCGCGCTACAACAGCCACGCCGCCGGCCCAAGCCGGCGACCAGCGCCCTCCGCTGGGAGCCGGGGGAGGCGACGATGGAGTCGATCCCCGTCGCGGCGGTGTGGGATGCGGCCCTCGGCCTCCTCACGGCGCCGGCCACCGAGCGCCCGCGCCTCCGCGCGGCGGGGTAGCGGATCGTCCACACGGCCGTCGGCACTCCGCCGGGCTCACGCGCCGACCCCTCCCGCGGCGCAGCCGGCGACGAAGGCGCTCGCCCAGGCCCACTGGAAATTGAAGCCGCCGATCCGGCCGTCGACGTCGAGGACCTCGCCGGCGAGATGGAGCCCCGGGCAGCACCGGCTCTCCATCGAGTCGAGGCGCACCTCCGCCAGCGGCACGCCGCCGGCCGTCGCCTCGGCGACGTTCCAGCCGCGGTCTCCCGTGACCGGCAGGACCGTCCCTTTGATCACGGCGACGAGTCGCTTCCGCGCGTCGCGCGGCAGGTCGCCCGTCGGCGGCGCGGCCGCCTCGGAGCACAGCCCGCGCACGAGCCGCTCGGACAACCAGGGCTTGAGTGCGGCGAGCACCCCCCGCGCGCCGGCGCCGACGAGCAGCGTCTCGAGCGCCGCGCCGTCGACGTCGGGGAGCCAGTCGAGGAGGAGGCGCGCGGCGGGCAGGTGGACGCGCGACACGAGCCAGTGACGGCTGATGTCGAGCGTCGCCGGCCCCGACAGGCCGGTGTGGGTGCAGAGCGTGGCGCCGGCGCTCTCGGCGAGCGTCTTGCCGGCCTCCGACACCAGCCGGAACCGGCAGGGGAGCGCGAGGCCGGAGAGGGTCCGGATCCAGTGGTCCCCGGGGAGCACCAAGGGGACCAGCGCCGGCACGAGCGGGCGGGCGAGTGAGTGGCCGAGGGATTCGGCAAGCGCGAACCCCGAGCCGTCGGAGCCGCTCTTGGGGAGCGACTTTCCACCGGTGCAGAGGATCACGCGCGGGGCGACGAACACCCCGGCAGCGGAGACGACGCGAAAGCCGTCGTCGCCGTGGGACAGCGCCGTGACCGGCGCCGGGTGGACGAGCCGCACCCCCGCGATCCGCGCCGCCGACAGCAGCGCGTCGAGGATCGTCCGCGCCGAGTCGGTCGCGGGGAAGAGCTTGCCGGTCTCGGCCTCGAGCGCGAACCCGACCCCCAGCTCGCGGAAGAAGGTGGTCGTCTCTTCGACGCCGAACCGGCCGAGCACCTTGCGGATCGCCGGCGGCGTGCTGCCGGCGAAGTCGCGTTCGCTGACCTGCCGGTGGGTGACGTTGCAGCGCCCGCCGCCGGAGACGAGGATCTTCGCCCCGAGGCGCCGGGCACCGTCGAGGGCGACCACCGACACGCCCCTCCCCAGGGCACGCTGCGTCCGCGCCGCCCAGGTCGCGGCGAACAGGCCGGCCGCGCCCGCCCCGACGACGATCACGTCGGCCCCGGGCAATGCCGCTCCACCCCCGTCCGGCGGGTGGTATTCTGAAAGTGTCATGCGCGCGACCGGAGCAGGCTCGATTCGGCGTGGTCACCACCGGACGCCGCGGTGCTCCGCGGTGCCGTGGCCTGCCGCGCTGGCGGCGGCCCTGGCGGCGAGCGCCATCGCCGTCGCCGCCGAGCCTGCGGCGCCCGACTTCAACCGCGATATCCGCCCCATCCTGGCCGAGAACTGCTTCGCCTGCCATGGCCAGGACGCCGCCAAGCGGCAGGCCGACCTGCGGCTCGACGCTCGCGACGCCGCCTTCGCCGCGCGGGCGATCGTCCCCGGGGAGCCGGGGGCGAGCGGCCTCCTCGAGCGGATCCACTCGACCGACCCCGAGGTGGTGATGCCGACGCCGGCCTCGAACCGCCGGCTATCGGCCGAACAGAAGGAGATCCTCGGCCGCTGGATCGCCGCCGGCGCGCCCTACGCCGAGCACTGGGCGTTCGTGGCGCCGCGGCGCCCGGCGGTGCCGCAGCCCTCCGCCCCGCCGGCCGGCTGGCCGGCCAACCCGATCGACGCGTTCGTCCTCGACGGCCTCGGCGGCACGGGGCTCGCGCCGTCCCCCGCGGCCGACCGGCCCACGCTCATCCGCCGGCTCCACGCCGACATGATCGGCCTCCCCCCCACGCCCGAGGAAGTCGCCGCCTTCGTCGCCGATCCCGATCCGTCCGCCTACGAGCACCTCGTCGACCGGCTCCTTGCCAGCCCCCACTACGGTGAGCGGATGGCGCTGCCGTGGCTCGACGCGGCGCGCTACGCCGACAGCAACGGGTTCCAGCAGGACGGCGACACCTGGCAATGGCTGTGGCGCGACTGGGTCGTCAAGGCGCTCAACGACGACCTGCCCTTCGACCGGTTCACGATCGAGCAGCTCGCCGGCGACCTCCTCGACTCGGCGACGGTCGACCAGCGGATCGCCAGCGGCTTCAACCGCAACCATCTCCTCAACGGCGAGGGGGGCGCGATCGCCGAGGAGCAGCGCTTCAACAACCTCTTCGACCGCGTCGACACCACGGCCACGACCTGGCTGGGGTTGACGATGGCCTGCGCCCAGTGCCACGACCACAAATACGACCCGCTCACACAGACCGACTACTATCGGCTCCTCGACGCCTTCAACCGCGTGCCCGAATCTGGCGCGCCGCAGTATTTCTCGGCGCGGATCCGCGTCGCCCCCCCCGTGGTCGAGGTGCCATCGGCCGAGAACACGGCCGCGATCGCCGACTACGAGAAGCGGATCGCCGCCGCCGACGAGGCCGCCCGGCCGATCGTCGAGGCGGCCTTCGCCGGCTGGAAGGCCGGGGTCCTGGCAGGGGGCGCGGAGGGCCGCGGGCTGCCCGAGGCGCTCGTGGCCAAGCTGACCAAACCTGACGGCGAGCGCTCCGCGGAGGACAAGCAGGCGATCGAGTCCGACCTGCGCCGGCAGTTCGACGACACGGTGAAGCGCTCCGTGGTCGGCGCGCAGCCGGCCGTCAAGCAGGCCGACGATCTCCGCGGCGAGCTGGCCGCGTACCGCGCCGACCGGATCCCGCGCGTGATGGTGATGAGCGACGAGCGGCCGCGCCAGACGCGGCTCCTCGGCCGCGGCGACTATCTCTCCCCGGAAGGCGAGGCGCTGTCCTTCGCGCCACCGGCGTTCCTGCCGCCGCTGCCGGCGGGGGTGCCGGCCAATCGCCTCGGGTTGGCGACGTGGCTGTTCCTGCCCGAGCAGCCGCTCACCGCCCGGGTCCACGTCAACCGGATCTGGCAGCACTTCTTCGGGATCGGGCTGGTGAAGACCGCCGAGGACTTCGGCGTCCAGGGGGAGTTCCCGCGCCATCGGGACCTGCTCGATTGGCTCGCCGTCGAGTTCCGCGACGGCGGCTGGAGCCAGAAGCGGATCCACCGGCTGATCGTCACCAGCGCCACCTACCGGCAATCCAGCCGGGTGACGCCCGCGCACCTGGCGCTCGACCCGGAGAACCGGCTCCTGGCCCGCGCCGGCCGGTTCCGGATGCCGGCGCCGGTCCTCCGCGACCAGGCGCTGGCGGCGGCGGGGCTCCTCGACCGGCGCGTCGGCGGTGCGCCGGTGTATCCCTACCAGCCCGACGGCATCTGGGAGTCGCTGGCGATCACCAAGGAACGCGACTTCACCTACCCGCTGTCGCAGGGCGCCGACCTCTACCGCCGCAGCCTGTACACGTTTTGGCGGAGGACGGTGAGCCCGGCCAACATGTTCGACGCCGCCAACCGCCAGACCTGCCGGGTCCGCGGCGCCGTCACCTCGACGCCGCTGCACGCGCTGACGACGCTCAACGATCCCACCTGGGTCGAGGCGGCCCGGGCGCTGGCGGCCCGCGCGTGGGGTGCGGCGGGCGACGCCGAAGGGCGGATCGGCCGCGCCGTGGCGCTGGTCGTCGGCCGGCCGGCGACGGCCACCGACCTCGCGGTCCTGTCGCGGATGCACCGCCGCCAGCGCGAGCTGTATGCCGCCGACCCGGCGGCAGCGGCGGCGCTGGTGAGCGTCGGGGCGAGCCCGCGCGATCCGGCGCTCGACTCCGTCGAGCATGCGGCGCTGGCCGCCGTCTGCCTGGCGATCCTCAACCTCGACGAGGCGCTGTCGCGCCAGTGACGCCCGAGAGGAGATCCCCGATGCATCCGCTCCTCGCCGAGAACGCCGCCCGGGTCACCCGCCGCCGGCTGTTCGGCTCGTCGGGCGCCGGGCTCGGCACCGCGGCCCTCGCCTCGCTCCTGGCGCGGCAGGGAAGCGCCGCCGGTCGCCCCCTCGCCGGCCTCCCCCACCATCCGCCGCGGGCCCGGCGGATCGTGATGCTCTGGCAGGGGGGGGGGCCGTCGCACGTCGACCTCTACGACCCGAAGCCGGAGATGATCCGCCGCGCCGGGGAGGACATCCCCGCGAGCGTCCGCGGCACGACGCGCCTCTCGACGATGAGCAGCGGCTACGCCAAGTGGCCGACCGTCCCGGCGATCAAGCCGTTTCGCCGCCACGGCGCCGCCGGCATCGAGCTCTCGGAACTGCTGCCGGGCACCGGCAGCCTCGCCGACGAGCTGTGCCTGGTGCGCAGCATGCACACCGAGGCGGTCAACCACGCTCCCGGCGTGACCTTCTTCCTCACCGGCGCCCAGGTTCCCGGGCGGCCGAGCCTCGGCGCCTGGCTGACCTACGCGCTGGGAAGCGACACCGACGACCTGCCGGCGTTCGTGGTGATGACGTCGAGCGACCGCGGCAAGACCTGCGGGCAGTTGTTCTTCGACTACTACTGGGGGAGTGGGTTTCTCCCCGGCCGCTACCAGGGGGTGCGCTTCCGCAACACCGGCGAGCCGGTGCCGTACCTCGCCGATCCGCCGGGCGTCAGCCGGCAGGCGCGCCGGGCGCTGCTCGACGACCTCGCCGCGCTCAACGCGGCTCACCTCGCCGACTACGGCGACCCCGAGATCGACACGCGGATCGCCCAGTACGAGATGGCCTACCGGATGCAGGAGAGCGTGCCGGGGCTGGTCGACTTCGCCGACGAGTCGCCGCGCGTCCTCGACCGCTACGGGCCGCTGGTCCGCACCCAGGGGTCGTTTGCCTTCAATTGCCTCGTCGCCCGACGGCTCCTCGAGCGCGGCACGCGGTTCGTGCAGCTGATGCACGCCGGCTGGGACCAGCACAACAACCTCCACACCCAGCTGGCCGAGCAGTGCCTCGACACCGACGGCCCCGCCGCGGCGCTGGTCACAGACCTCCGCGAGCGCGGCCTGCTCGACGACACGCTGGTGGTCTGGGCCGGGGAGTTCGGGCGGACGCCGTTCGGCCAAGGGGATCCGGCCAACCCCAAGGGGCGCGACCACTTCGGGCGGGCGTTCTCCTGGTGGCTGGCGGGTGGCGGCGTGCGGAAGGGGCACGTCCACGGGGCCACCGACGACTTCGCCTGGAACATCACCGCCGACCCGGTCCATGTCCACGACATGCAGGCGACGCTGCTCCACCTGGCGGGAATCGACCACACCCGCCTCACCTTCCGCTACCAGGGGCGCCAGTTCCGCCTCACCGACGTCCACGGCCATGTCGTCTCCGGGATCCTCGCCTGAGCGGTGGCGGAAGGGGCGGAAACGGGGCAAGAGCGGGGGGCCTCGGGGGGCGGCGGAAACTCGTCGGTTCGTACCGATCGTGCGGACCGAGCGGGGACAAACCGCGGGAAAACGGCCTTCCGAAGCGTTGAACCGGCGAACCCCGTTGGTATCGTCGGATCGTGCGTGGCGCGGTGCCGGCGGGTGTCGGCGGGTGCGACGCGAACCTCTCGGGGTCCCGGCATGCCGCGCGCCCAGCGTCCTGATTCGGACGAGGTCGACTGCCTGCTCCGCAACGCCGAACTGCGCGACGCGATCGAGCCCTACCTCGACGAATCGATTGCCGATCTCGATCTCGACCGCCTGCCGACGGCCGTCGAGAACCGGTTTCTCGAGTCGATGCTCGCCTGGGAGCAGGCCCCGGTGGAGACGGTGGCGCGCTGGTTCCAGCCGGTGCTGGCGATGCAGCCGGCCTGCACGCTCGACGCCGAGCAGCTCCACGACCGCCTCTGGGAGACGATCGAGCGGCTGTTCGAGAAGCGGATCGTGCTCGACTTCACCGACCACCTCTCCGACCGCGAGCTCTACACGCTGATCCGCCGCGACATCCTCACCGCGCCGATCAAGCGCGTCGACCTGCCCGACAACTACGTCCACTTCGACTGCAGCGCCAGCGACGACGGCGATCTGGCCACCTGGCTGACCTACTACGCCAGCGACGAGGAGCGCGAGGCGTGGAGCCTGGAGAGCGGGCACGAACCCCCGCCCCGGCGGGTGCCGGCCCACCCGCGGGCCCTGCCGGTCGCCCCCGTCTGACCGTCGGCGGTCAATGCCCTCCATGGCCCCGACCGGCCGCGGGACGGCCGGCTCATTCAGTCCACTCAGGCGACCGCGAGAAGCGCCGGGGGTGACGCCACCGGGAGCGCTGCTGCCCCGGAGCCACCCGCCGCGTATTCTTGGGGGCGGCGCGGAGAAGCGCCCCGTGACTCCCCGGAGCCGATTCGATGCCCTCCCGCGCGCTTGCCATCGCCTGCCTGACGGTCGTCTCCCTCGCCACTCCGGGGCGCGGGGCCGACGCGGTCGCGATCCGTGCCGCGATCGACCGCGGTGTCGCCTACCTCAAGGCGACCGGCCAGGATGCCGACGGCAGCTTCTCACCGAAAGCCGGCCCGGCGGTGACGGCACTGGCGGTGACCGCACTGGTCCGCAGCGGCGTCGCCGCCGACGATCCCGCGGTCGCCAAGGCCGTCGCCCACCTGCTCACGTTCCGCCAGGCCGACGGCGGCATCCACACCCCCGGCGCGCCGGTGGCCAATTACGAGACGGCGATCGCCGTGATGGCGCTGGTCGCGTGCAACGCCGACGGCCGCCACGACCGGGAGATCGCCACGGCCACCGCGTTCCTCCGGGCCCTGCAGTGGGACGAGGGGGAGGGGCGCGGGCCCGACGACCCGGCCTACGGCGGTGCCGGCTACGGCCGCCAGCAGCGCCCCGACCTGTCGAACACGCAGTTCTTCATCGACGCCCTCCGCGCCGCCGGCGCCGCCGAGGACGATCCGGCGATCCAGCGGGCGCTGGCGTTCGTGTCGCGCACGCAGAACCTTCCCGGGCCGCACAACGACCAGCCCCATCCGGCCAAGAACCCCGACGGCGGCTTCTACTACACCCCGGCCGCCGGCGGCGAGAGCCAGGCGGGGAAGACGCCCGACGGCGGCCTGCGCAGCTACGGCTCGATGACCTACGCCGGGCTCAAGAGCATGATCTACGCCGGTGTCGATCGCGACGACCCGCGCGTCAAGGCGGCGCTGGCCTGGCTGGCGAAGCACTACACGTTCGCCGAGAACCCGGGGATGGCCGACAACGGACTGTTCTATTACTTCCACACCGCAGCCAAGTCGCTCGACGCGTTCGGCGGGAAGGAGTTCCGCGACGCTGCCGGGGCCGATCACGCCTGGCGCGACGAACTCTCCACGGTGCTCCTCGCCCGCCAGCGCGACGACGGCTCGTGGACCAACGCCAACGCGCGGTGGATGGAGGGCGACGCCAACCTCGTCACCGCCTATTCACTCCTCGCCCTGTCCTACTGCCTGCCCTGACCGGACCGCCGTTCAGCGCGGGTCAGGCCCGCTCCCTGGAGAATCGTCCATGAGCCGCCTCGGCCGGTCGGTCGTCACCGGATGGATCGTGTCGGGCCTGGCGGCGCTGGCCACGGCCGCGCCGCTGGGCGAACCCGTCGCCGACCTCCACTTCACCGACATCTGGTACCAGCAGCGCTCGCTGGCCGATCTGGGGAAGCCGCCGGCGACGGTGCTGGTGTTCGTCAATCTCACCTGCCCGTTGGTACGGCGCAGCTGGCCGAAGCTGGTCCGGCTCGACGAGGCGTTCGCGCCGCGCGGGGTGAGGATCGTCGCCGTCGACGCGGCCGCCGGCGACGAGATCGCCGAGCTGGCCCGCGTCGGGCTCGACCACGGCGTTCCCTTCCCGCTGGTGAAAGACACGACGGGCGCCCTCGCCGCCGCGGTCGGCGCCGAATTCACGCCGCAGGCGGTGGTCCTCGACGCGGATCGCCGCATCGTCTACCGCGGGCGGATCGACGACCAACTCCGCCTCGGCGGCGAGCGCCCCGCGGCGACGCGCGAGGATCTCCGCGAGGCGCTCGAAGACGTCCTCGCCGGCCGGCCGGTGGCGGTCGCCGAGACCCCCGTCGACGGCTGCCGGATCACACGCCCCGCCCCGGCCGAGCCCGACCGCACGGTCACGTTCCACGAGCATGTCGCCCCGCTCCTGGCCGCCCACTGCCAGGAGTGCCACCGCGCCAACGGCGGCGCGCCGTTTCCGCTGGTGACCTACGACGACGTCGCCGGGCAGGCGGCGGCGGTCGCCGACGCCGTCGCCGAGCGGCGCATGCCGCCGTGGTACGCCAGCCGCCACGAGCACTTCTCCAACGAGCGCGGCCTGTCCGCCGAGGAGCGCCGGCTGGTCGCCGCCTGGGTGGGCGCGGGCAGCCCGGCCGGGGACCCCGCCAAGACTCCCCCCGCCCCGTCGCCGGCGCCGGCATGGGAGATCGGCACGCCGGACCTCGTCGTCACGGCGCTGGGGTCCGACTCGCTCCCGGCCGACGGCTTTGTCGACTACCGCTACGTCATCCTTCCGCACGTGTTCCTCGCCGAGACGTGGATCTCGGGGATCGAGATCAAGCCGTCGAATCCCGGCACGGTCCACCACTGCAACCTCGCCTACATGGCAGTCGGCGATCCGGTCGACGACAGCAACTTCATCACCGGCCGCGTCCCCGGTGGCACGGCGATGATCCTCGACGAAGGGATGGGGTTCCGGATCCCGGCCAACTCGGTCCTCGTCCTCCAGATCCACTACACCACCACGGGCAAGCCGGAGACCAACCGGATGAGCGTCGGCCTCCGCTACCCACGGGCGCGGATCGACCGCGAGCTCAAGCACCTCCAGGTGACGACGTCGAAGTTCGAGATCCCACCGGGGGCCCCGTTCCATCCGGTGACCGCCGTCCGCACGCTCCCCTGCGATGCCTTCGGCGTGGGGATGTTCGCCCACATGCACCTCCGCGGGCGCGACATGACGTTCACGGCGCTGCGGCCCGACGCCGATCCCGAGACGCTGCTGGTGATCCCCAACTACCACTACGCCTGGCAGCAGAACTACCGCCTCACGCCCGGCGCCAAGCGATTCCCGAAGGGCACGCGGGTCGAGGTCACGGCCCACTTCGACAACTCGCCGTTCAATCCCTTCAACCCCGATCCCACCGTCGCGGTCCCCTACGGCCCGCAGACGATCCACGAGATGATGTTCGGGTTCTTCTTCTACGTCCCCGACGAGCCGCCCCTCGGCCTCGAGATCGATCCCGCCAACGGCCGCGTGCGGCCACCGCGGGCTGCCGCGGCCGGCGGCACCGGCGCGACGGCCGGCGCGGGCGGGTGACGGCGGCGCGGGA
Organism: Planctomycetota bacterium; assembly: GCA_016872555.1. Classification (NCBI taxonomy): domain Bacteria; kingdom Pseudomonadati; phylum Planctomycetota; species Planctomycetota bacterium. Next base: position 37,601 of record VGZO01000028.1, on the reverse strand, counting down.
AACACCGCGCTGGTTTTGACTGGCGCCGTCGCCGGATCATGATGGGAATCTTCCACCATCAGGTGATCCGATGGCCGTGACCGGCTCCCGTCCGATGTGGTTTCCGTACTTCAAGGGTCGGCCCACCGACCACATCATCCGCTACTCCGGCGGCCGCCGTCGTGGCGAGGGGCCCGGGCTGGCGTTCTTCTACTGGCAGTACGACACCCAGGTCGTCGCCGTGCCGACGCAGAGCCAGGACGTCAACTTCGTGTTCAACGAGCTGTCCGCGGACCACCAGGAGATCACGCTCCAGGGGCAGGTGACGTTCCGGCTCGCCGAACCGCGGCGCGCCGCCGAACTGTTCGACTTCAGCATCGACCCGGTCAGCTACCGCCCCCTCTCCGAAGACCGCGACAAGGTCGGCCGCCGGATCGCCAACCTCGTCCAGGTCGCGACCCGCGACGAGATCACCCCTCGCCCCCTCGAACAGGCCCTCGCCGAGGCGCCGCGGCTCGCCGGCGCGGTTACCGCGGCACTGCGTGGGGGCCCCGGCCTTGCCGAGATGGGGGCCGAGCTGCTGACGGTGGAGTTCCTCTCGGTACGGCCCACCCCCGAGGTCGCCAAGGCGCTCGAGGCGGAGCTGCGCGAGTCGCTCCTCCGCCGCGCCGACATCGCCGTCTACGCCCGGCGCGCTGCCACCGTCGACGAGGAGCGCACGATCCGCGAGAAGGAGCTCGCCGGCGAGAAGACGCTCGAGGAACAGCGCCGGGAAATGATCGCGTTGCAAGGGGCCAACGCCCTGGAGGAGGCGCGAAACGCCGCCTCCGCCCGCGCCGTCGCCGCCGATGCCGAAGCCGACTTCCAGCGGAAGCGGCTCGACGTGTTTCGCGATGTCGATCCGCGGTCGCTGCTCGCGCTGGCGATGCGTGAACTGGCCGACAACGCCGGCAACATCGGCAACCTGACGATCACCAGCGACATTCTCGCTTCGCTCCTCGACGGCCGTGGGGCCGAGCGGTCGGGTCGCTGACGCGCTGCCGCTCGGCCGCGCCCGCTCCCCCGCCGCCACTTCACCCACTCCCGATGGCGAACTCGATTGCCAAGATCGTCGTCGTGACCCGCAAGACGGTGCTCGAGGAGCTCGTCGAGCGCCACGGCACGCGTGGCCAGGCCCGGTTCCTCACCGAGAACCGCGGCGAGTCGTTCGCCGGCATCGAAGCCGCCCACGCCGCTTACGAGCGGGCGCTGGCCGACGTGACCGCGGCCTTGCCGGCGGGGATCCGCACGCAGCGGATCGAGCGCGGCTTCCTCCCGAACTTCCTCTTCGGGCCGCACGACCTGGTGGTGACGCTCGGCCAGGACGGGCTGGTGGTCAACGTCGCCAAGTACCTCGCCGGCCAGCCGCTGGTGGCCTTCAACCCCGACCCGGAGCGGATCGACGGCGTCCTGGTGCCGTTTGCCGTGGCGACCGCGGCAGCCACGCTCGGGGCGGCGGTGGCCGGCGCCTTGCCGGTGCGGCGCGTGACGATGGCCCGGGCGACGCTCGACGACGGCCAGGTGGTCGACGCGGTCAACGACCTGTTCGTCGGCGTCCAGTCGCATGCCTCGGCGCGCTACCGGCTGGAGTGGCGGAACCGGCGCGAGGACCAGTCGAGCAGCGGCGTGATCGTGTCCACCGGTGCCGGATCGACGGGCTGGTACCGCTCGGTGGTGACGGCGGCGGCGGGGATGGCCGCGGCGCTCGGCGCGGGGCGCGCGGCCGCCGGGATCGCCGAGCGCTACCGGTTCGACGCCGAGGCGCGCGAGCTGCGGTTCAGTGTCCGCGAGCCGTTTACCAGCCGGTCGAGCCAGGCGACGATCGTCTGCGGCACCGTCGCCGCCGGCGAGTCGCTCGACATCGTCTCGCAGATGCCGCGCGGCGGCGTGATCTTCAGCGACGGGATGGAGCAGGACTTCGTCCGCTTCGATGCCGGAATGCGCGCCCGGATCGGCATCGCCGACCGCCAGCTGGCGCTGGTCTGGCCGGCATCCCCCGGCCGGCCCGACTGACGACCGGGCAGATAATTTCATTGATTGCAGTGCAACCATCGAGTACGATCGTGGGACGTTCTCTACGGAGTGACTTCATGGCGAGCATCACGATCCGGAATCTCGACGATGGCATCAAGCAGCGGCTCCGCGTTCGCGCCGCGCTTCATGGCCGGTCGATGGAGGAGGAGGCGCGTGACATCCTCCGCCGTGTGATTGACCAGACCGATCCACCCCGCGATCTCGCGGCCGCGATCCGGGCCCGGATCTCTCCCGCGGATCGGGCCGACGTGGCGCTTCCGCCGCGACAGGCGCTGCGAACGCCACCGCGCCTCCGGCCGGAACGCCGATGATCGTGCTCGACACGAACGTGGTCTCCGAGTTGCTCCGGCCGTCACCAGCTCCGGCGGTCGAGGCGTGGCTCGCGGCTCAGGATGGCGCCGAGGTCTACTTCACGGCGGTCGGTGAGGCCGAACTGCTCCACGGACTGGCGATCCTGCCCGCCGGGAAGCGCCGGCACGGACTCGCGCAGGCGATCGAGGGAATACTCGAGGAGGATTTCCGCGATCGCATCCTGCCGTTCGACCGCGCGGCGGCCCAGGCCTATGCGACGATCGCCGCCGAGCGCCGCGCCGCCGGCCGCACGATCAGCCAGTTCGACTGTCAGATCGCCGCCATCGCCCGCGCTCGTGGAGCCACCGTCGCCACGCGAAATACCGGTGACTTTCGCGGATGCGGGATCGTCGTGATCGATCCGTGGAACGGCCCTGCGGCGGGTTGATCGCCGCCAGCCGCTACCCTCGGTCATGCCTCCGCCAGCCTCGCGAGATCTCTCAGTCCTTGAGGTCGAAGAGCCGCTTGAGGGCGTCGAGGAGGCCGTGCGGCGGCCCGGCGTGGCTGGCTGTGCGCAGCGACTTGAGCGGGACGTGGAGGAGCTTGGCCGCGTAGCGCTCGAATGCCTGACGGATCTCGCTCCGCGCCGCGTCGTCGAGGTCCGGCAGGCGGCGGAACAGCCGCTCGAGCTCCGCGTCACCGCGCTCGCTCCAGCCGGCACGGAGCTGCTCGATCACCGGTGCCGTCGAGCGATGGTGGAGGTCCCCCATGAACCGCCGCGCCTCCTCGTCGACGATCGCCAGCGCCGCCGGCACCTCGCGCTGCCGGCTCTTGCGGTTGGCGTCGCAGGCGGCGGCGAGGTCGTCGATCGCCGTCAGCCACACCCCCGGCCGCGTGCCGATCCGCGGATCGAAGTCGCGCGGCACGGCGAGGTCGAGGACCACCAGCGCCCGGCCACCGCGCCGCGGCTCCGCCTGGCGGAAGGCGTCGAGCGAAACGACCGGCTGGCTGGCACCGGTCGTGCTCACTACCAGATCGGCCGCGGCGAGCTCGGCCACGATGTCGGCGAGGCTCCCCGCCCGGCCGCCGATCTCGGCGGCGAGCTCCGCGCTCCGGGCCGCCGTGCGGTTGAGGACCACGATGTCGCGGGCCCCCGCCTCGCGGAGGTAGCGGAGCGTCTCGCGGGCCATCTTCCCGGCGCCCACCAAGAGCACGCGCTTGTCGTCGAAGCGTTCGAAGACACCGCGGGCGAAGTCGTTGACGGCGACGCTCGGGATCGAGAGCCGCTCGCGGCCCAGCGCCGTCTCGCTGGCGACGCGCTTGGCGGTCCGCAGCGCCGCCTGGAACAGGTCGCCGGTCAGCGGCCCGGCGGTCCGGCTGTCCTGCGCCAGGGCCCAGGCCTGCTTGACCTGGGCGAGGATCTGCGGCTCGCCGAGCACCATGCTGTCGAGCCCCGAGGCGACGCCGAACAGGTGGCGAACGACCGCCTCGTCGCGGTCCCCGTCGAGCACCGGGGCGAGTACACGTTCGTCGATTCCCCGGCACTCGGCGAGGAACGACACGATCTGGCCTGGCGACGGGGCCGCCGTGTCGGCGCCGCCGGCGGCGTACAGCTCGACGCGGTTGCAGGTCGAAAGGAGCACGACCTCGCGGCCCGGGAAGCGGTCGCGGAAGCGTCGCAGCGCCTCGGCCGCCTGGTCGGCGGAGAAGGCGAGCCGCTCGCGGAGGTCGAGCGGCACGGTGCGGTGCGTTCCCCCGGCGAAGGCGAGCGTCATGGCCGCACCCCGGCCGGCGGTGGTGGCGGGGCATCGGGGGGCACGCCGTGGCGCGAGTGGCCGAGAACGCCCCACAGGATGCTCGCCGTGAGGCAGATCAGGCTCGCCACTGCCAAGAATGCACGGGTCCGCGCCGCCCCGGGGCGATGGCGGACGGCCTGGGCGATGGCGGCCGCGACCACGAGCCATGCCACCAGCGCCCCGAGGCGAATGATCACCGGATCGCTCCAGGGGATCGTGTCAAGCAGGCCGCGCCGGTGGTTGACGGCGTTGAGCACCAGACCGGAGACGAACCCCGCTGCCGCGGTCGAGGCGGCGGCCGGGAACGTCCACTGCAGCGTGCCGGCGAGTTTCTCGAGGCTCGGCAGGCGCAGGCCCGGAGTCGCGGCGCGGTGCTGCGCGAGCCGTCCCGCCTGCAACAGCCACATCACGCCGGCAGTCCCGCCGACCGCCACGGCGACGCTGGCGGCAAGGTTGAACACGCCGTGGACCGCCCCCCAGGCCTGAGTCGCCGGGCTCTGGGGAAAGGGCTCGCGGCTCGAGATCTCGGCCGCGCCGATGAGCCCGAGGACGACCGGCAGGAGGAACAATCCGACCGGGGTCCGCGGGTTGGCGAGCGTCGCCCACAGATAGCCGCCGGCCAACAGCCACGCGGCCAGGAGATACCAATCGAATGGGCTCGACAGCGGCACGGCCGGCTCGTGGGCGGCCCGCCACCCGAGGAACAGGGTGTGGGCGACCAGCCCCGCGGCGGCGAACGCCACCATCGCCGCCCCGCGGATCCCGGAGCGGAACAGCAGCCGCGAGCCTTCGCAGGCCAGCGCCACCAGATAGCTGGCGGCGAAGCAGACGACGGAGATGCCCGCCACGAATTCACCCATCCCGACCCGGTCCTCGGGGGAATGCTGAACCGACCTATTGTAGTCGGCCCGCGGATCCGATCCCGCGGCCGAAACCGCCGCTCGATCCACCCTATACTGCGCCGATGATCCCCGCGGCCACGCCCCCGCCCACCGCCACCGACCGCTATTCCCACGCGCTGTTCCTCCGCGCCTGCCGCCGTGAGCCGGTCGAGCGGACTCCGGTGTGGCTGATGCGCCAGGCCGGCCGCTATCTCCCCGAATACCGGCAGGTCCGCGATCGTGTCGGGTTCATGGAGCTGGTGAAGACGCCGCGCCTCGCGGCCGACGTGATGATCGCCACCGTCGAGTGCCTCGGGGTCGACGCCGCGATCATCTTCAGCGACCTGCTGCCGATCCTCGAGCCGATGGGGATGGACCTGGAGTTCGCCGCCGGCGAGGGGCCGGTGATCCACAATCCCCTCCGCGATCCGGCCGACCTCGGGCGGTTCCACGAGCTCGGCGACGTCGACGCGCTGGGGTACGTGATGGACTGCGTCGCGGCGACGCGCGCCGGCCTCGACGACTCGATCCCGGTGATCGGGTTCGCCGGCGCGCCGTTCACGCTCGCCGGGTACTGCATCGAAGGGGGAACCAGCCGCTCCTGGCAGCGGACGCGCTCCTTCATGCTCCGCCACGAATCGGCCTGGCACGACCTGATGGGACGGCTGGCACGGGCAGTGAGCCGGTTCCTCTGCGCGCAGCTCGATGCCGGGGCGCAGGCGGTGCAGCTATTCGACAGCTGGGTCGGGTGCCTCGGGCCCGCCGACTACGTCCGCTACGTGCTCCCCCATTCGCGCGTGGCGCTCGAGGCGGCGTCGCGGCGGGCGCCCGTGATCCACTTCGCCACGGGAAACCCGGCGCTGTTGCCCCATCTGGCGTCCGCCGGCGGGACGGTGATCGGGATCGACTGGCGGATCGACCTGCTCGACGCCTGGCGGGCTGTCGGGGCCGACCGTGCCGTCCAGGGGAATCTCGACCCCACGCTCCTGCTCGCCGACCGGGCGACCGTCCGCCGGCGGACGCGGGAGCTGCTCGACGCCGTCGCCGGCCGGCCGGGTCATGTGCTCAACCTCGGCCACGGGGTGCTCCCCGAGACACCGGTGGAAAACGTCCTCGAGCTGATCGCCACCGCCCGCGGCGGCTGATGACCGCGGCACTGTTCGCCACGCCGCCCCCCGCCGGGGTACAACAGCCTGCTTCGCGCCGCCGGCCCCCCGGGACGGTCCGAAGCCCGCCGGGACCGCTTGCATGTCGAGCTTCCAGCAACGCCTCTTCCACCTCTTCGACCCGGCCGACGTCGCCGCCGCACGAGCCGTCGACGAGATCCGCGTCTCCTGCCCGCGTGTCGGGCGCGTGCAGGCGGTGGTCAGCCAGGAAGCGGGAGTGGTGCACGAGGTGCACCTCGAGTTGTCGGCCGGACGCCGCGGTGGAATGACGCTCGAGGTCCGCTGCTCGACCGATCGCGGTCGCCTCGGCGAACCGTGCGCGATCCTCGCCGCCGTCCTCCTCGAAGTCGATCGCCGCGGCCTGCTGTCGCGGATCGGCGACCACACGCCGCTGGTCCTGGAAGTGCTCCCCGACGAGGGAGCGGCCGACGAGATCGAGGACGACGCCTTCGCGCCCGCGGCGGAGGATGACGATGATTCCCCCGCCGCCGCCGTGCCCGTCGCGCCGCCGGTGGCGGCGGACCGGCGCGGAGGCCGGCAGCCCGCCTGGCTGACAGACCTCGAGGAGCGCCGCCGGCTGGTGGAGCCGGCGGTCCGCGGCCGGGGTTTTCCCCTCGCCGAGGCCCGGCGGCAGGGCGGCGGGCTGGTGTTTCTCCTCGATCTGGGCGCCTCCACCGAGAGCCGCTCGGCGATCCTCCTCCCCGCCCGGATGCAGCTCGACGTCGCCGGCCAGGCGACGGGACGCCCACGGGCGGTGATCATCGGCTCCGGCCCCGGCACCGAGGTCCCCTTCGACGACCTCGATGCCGCCGAGCAGGAGATCCTCGCCGGGCTGGTCGGCGCCCAGGTGGTGGGGGACGGGAGCGGAGAGGCCCTGGAGCGGCGGACGATCGCCCGGATCGCCGTCAACCCACGGGCCGCGTCGGCACGCCTCGCCGCACTGTGCGAAAGCGGGCGGCTGGTGATCCAGCCCGACGCCCGCCGCCACCCCGACACGGTCATCCCGCTCACCTGGGACGGCGGCCGCCCCTGGTCGTTCGCGTTGGTGCTCGGCCCCGACGAGCGCGCCGAGCTCCGCGGTGAGTCGCTCCGCGAGATGAGCGACGGCCCCGCGACCGGACCTCGGCCGGGCAAGGCCACACTCCGCGGAATGCTCGTCCGCGGGAGCGAGCGCCGCGAACTGGCCGAACCGCGCGCGATCCTCCGAGCGGGGCTGGTGATCTTCGCCGACCGGCTCGCCCGGCTGGCGGTCGAGGAGGCGACCGGCTGGATGGAGCAGTTCGAGCGGCGTGGGCCGCTCGAATGCGCCGGGGCCCAGGTCGATCAGTTGATCGTGCGCTTGGCGGCGCTGGCCGACATGCCGCGGCTGGAGCTGCCGGCGTGGTGCCGCTGGACCGTGGAATCGGGTTCGCCGCGCCCCCGGCTCGTCCTCGACGACTCCCGGACGGTGATCGACGACGAGCCGGCCGATGCCGGGCCGGCGCGGCGCCGACGGACCGCCCCGCGCGTCCAGCTGGCGGGACGGGTGTGGTTCGATTACGGCGGTCTGTCGGTCGCCGCCGACGATCCGGCGGGGGGCGCCGCCGATGCCGACCGACGGTTGCTCGTGCGCCGCAACCGTGCCGCCGAGCGCGTGGCACTGGGTCATCTGGTGCGCCTCGGTGCCTCGCCGGCCCGGCCCGACGCCGCGGGCACGCCCCCCGATCACCACGTCGAGATGGCCCGGGCGCGGCTCGACGCGTCGGTGCCGCAGCTCGCGGCCGCCGGCTGGAACGTCGAGGTCTCGGGCCGCCGTTACCGTCCGGCGGGCAGCGTCGCCTGGAACGTGACCAGCGGAATCGACTGGTTCGAACTCGCCGGGAGCATCGACTTCGGCGGCGTGACCGGCGACCTCCCCGCGATTCTCGAGGCGCTTGCCTCCGGATCGCGTGCGGTGGAGCTGTCCGACGGCTCGCTGGGGATCCTGCCGGAGGGGATGGCCGAGCAGTTCGAGCCGATGATCGCCCTGGCGACACGGCACGACGGCCGGCTGCGCTACAGCCGGCTCCAGGTCGCCCTCCTCGACGCCCTGCTCGCCGGGCAGCCGCAGTCGCAGGTGGACGAGGCGTTCGCGCACCTGCGTGCCGAGCTGGCGGCCGGCGATCGGCCGGAGGCGGAAACCGAGCCGACCGGATTCCAGGGGACGCTGCGCCACTACCAGCGCGAGGGCCTCGGCTGGCTGACGTTCCTGGAGCGGATGGGGCTGGGCGGCTGCCTGGCCGACGACATGGGTCTTGGCAAGACGATCCAGGTCCTGGCGATGCTCGTCCGCCGTCGGGCGACCCTCGAGGCCGGTGGCCTCGGCCACCGCCCGTCGCTGGTCATCGTGCCCAAGAGCCTGGTGTTCAACTGGATCGAGGAGGCGACTCGCTTCGCGCCGCAGCTGCGCGTCCTCAACCACACCGGCAACACGCGTGGCGAGGCAGCCGGGTCGATGACCGATCACGACGTCGTCCTCACCACCTACGGCACGCTCCGCCGCGACATCGTCCGCCATCGCGAGGTCGAGTTCGACTACGTCGTCCTCGACGAGGCCCAGTCGATCAAGAATGCCGGCAGCCAGGCTGCCAAGGCGTGCCGGCTGTTGCGTGCCCGGCACCGCCTGGCGCTGACCGGGACGCCGGTCGAGAACCACATCGGCGAGCTGTGGAGCATCTTCGAGTTCCTCAATCCCGGCCAACTGGGCAGCGCGTCGCGGCTCAAGCGGTTCCTCGCCGGCGGCCAGGGAACCGGGGCTGCCGAGGTGGTCGCCCGAGCGGTCAAGCCGTTCCTGCTGCGGCGCACCAAGGCGCAGGTGCTCTCCGACCTTCCCGAGAAGACCGAGCAGACGATCTTCTGCGAGCTCGGCGAATCGCAGCGCAAGACCTACGACGAGCTCCGCGAGCACTACCGTCTCGAGCTCTCCGGCCGCATCGGCAGGCTGGGGATCGGCAAGGCGCGGTTCGCGGTCCTCGAGGCGCTGCTCCGGCTGCGGCAGACGGCGTGCCACCCGGCGCTGATCGATCCGTCGCGGATCGACGAACCGGGGGCGAAGCTGGAGACCCTCCTCGAGCAACTCGGCGAGGTGATCGACGAGGGGCACAAGGTCCTGGTGTTCAGCCAGTTCACCAGTTTCCTCGCGATCCTCCGCCATCACCTCGACGGCCGCGGCCAGACCTACGAGTACCTCGACGGCAAGACGACCGACCGGCAGGCGCGCGTGACCCGCTTCCAGGAAGACCCCGACTGCCGGCTGTTCCTCGTCAGCCTCAAGGCCGGCGGGCAGGGGCTCAACCTCACCGCCGCCGACTACATCTATATCCTCGACCCGTGGTGGAATCCCGCCGTCGAGGCACAGGCCGTCGACCGCGCACACCGCATCGGCCAGACACGGCGCGTGTTCGCCTACCGGCTCATCGCCCGTGACACGGTCGAGGAGAAGATCCTCGCCCTTCAGGCGCGGAAGCGCGAGCTGGCCGACTCGATCGTCCGCGCCGACGAGAACATGATCACCAGTCTGTCGGCCGACGACGTCGAGCTGCTGCTGTCGTGAGCCGCGCCCCCCAGGTGGCGGGCGGTGTCCCCGCGCCGGGGCCAGGATTCACCGAAAACTAACACCCCCGGTTCCGGGCCGGCGTACACTCTGGGCCGATCCAGGGCCGGCCGATCCGGCGTGGCGGGTCCGGCGCACAGCCCCGGCGGTTCCGAGGCGACGGCAGGTGAAACCAAACCCCTCCCGGAACAAGGCCGACGACGCCGCGGCCCAGCGGATCCTCGTCGTCGACGACGAGGACGACCTCCTCGAGCTCCTCCGCTACAACCTCTCGCGCGAGGGCTACCAGGTGACCTGTGTGGCGACCGGCGAAGACGCGCTGCGCAGCGTCCGCCGCCAGCCACCGGACCTGATCGTGCTCGATGTCATGCTGCCGGGGATCGACGGGCTCGAGGTCTGCCGGCGGCTGAAGAGCGAATCGAAGACGCGCGAGATCCCGATCGTGATGCTCACCGCCAAGAGCGAGGAGAGCGACATCGTCGCCGGGCTCGAACACGGTTCCGACGACTACATCGCCAAGCCGTTCAGCCCGCGCGTGCTCGTCGCCCGCGTCAAGGCACTGCTGCGCCGCCGTGAGACCGAGCTCGACACCACGATCCGCGTCCACGAACTGTCGATCCATCCCGGTCGCCACGAGGTGATCCTCGCCGGCACGCCGCTCGAGCTGACCTACACCGAATTCGCGCTGCTGCAGTTCCTCGCCAAGCGTCCCGGCTGGGCCTACACCCGGACGCAGATCGTCGACGCCGTCCGCGGAGAGGATTATCCTGTCACGGAGCGGTCGGTCGACGTCCAGGTGGCCGGTCTGCGGAAGAAGCTCGGCGTTCACGGCAGGTACATCGAGACCGTCCGCGGCGTCGGCTATCGGTTCCGGCCCTGAGCGACCGTGGTCGCCGGTCACCCCTCGTATGCCCCGCACGCGGCTCGTCTGGCAGTTCTTCGCGGCGTTGGCGGCGGTGCTCGCCGGCCTGTTCGTCGCCGGCGCGTGGCTGGCGAGCGTGTCCCTCGGACGGCTCGCCGATGCCGCGGCCTTCCGGCGGCTCGAGGATGCCGCCGCGCTGGCGATCGCCGCGCTCGACACGGGGGGCGCGTCGATGCCCCACCGGATCTGGTCGGGGAGCGACGGCATGGCGGTGGAGTTCGTCGCCGCCGACACCCCGGCCGGCGCCGTCGGGGCGGGCCCGACGATGGCCGGTCCCCCGCGGCGCACGACGCGGTTCGATGCCGCGACCCGGCAGCGCGTGCTGTCGGTCACCCGGGCCGTGGAGTCCGGCCCCGCCTCCGGCGGACAGGTGCGCGTCACCCTCCAGGCCGGGAGCGACGACAAGCGTCTGGCCCGCGACCAGCGCACCCTCCTGGGCTGGCAGGTCGTCTGGGGATTGGCGGCCGCGGCCCTGGGGTACCTGGCGATCTCGCGGCTCACGCGTCCCGTCGAGGAATTGGCGCGGACGGCGACGCGCCTCGCCGACGGCACCGAGGGGGTCACGCTCGAGCGCCCGGAGAGCCGCGAGCTGGCGTCGCTGTCGGCCGCGATCGCCACGCTCCACGGTCAACTCATCGAGCGCGGGCTGACGATCGGCCGCCAGGGCACCCAGCAGGAAGCGGTCCTCGGCAGCATGATCGAAGGCGTGCTGGCGATCGACTCGCGGCAGCGGATCGTGAGCATCAACGCCACCGCCGCCGAGCTTCTCGGCCTCGACGGCGCCGGCGCCGTCGGCCGGCCGCTCCAGGATGCCGTCGACAACGCCGATCTCCGGCGCTTCGCCCTGCTGGCGATCGACTGCCGGACGCCCGTCGAGGACGACCTCCTCCTCCGCGGCCCGCGCGATCGGACGCTGCGCGTGCGTGGCACGGCGCTGCGCGACGTGTACGGGGAAGGGGGGGCGGTGATCGTCCTCAACGACATTACCGACATCCGGCGGCTCGAAAACGTGCGCCGCGAGTTCGTCGCCAACGTGTCCCACGAATTGAAGACGCCGGTGGCCTCGATCAAGGGGTTCGTCGAGACCCTGCTCGACGGGGCCGCCAACGACCCCGACGACTCGCGCCGGTTCCTGCGGATCATCGCCCGGCAGGCGGACCGCCTCGGAGCGATCATCGAGGATCTCCTCTCGCTGTCGCGGATCGAGCAGCAGGAGGGGGCGGGCAGCCTGCCGGTGGAGCACGTGGTGCTGGCCACCGTCGTCGACAACGTGGTCGCCGACTGCCTCCCCCGGGCCCGCGAGCGGGCGATCGAGCTAGCGGGGGAGTGTCCTCCCGACCTCGACGCGGCGGTCAACGCCCCGCTCCTCGAGCAGGCGCTGATCAACCTCGTCGACAACGCCATCAAATACAGCGATTCCGGCCGGCGGATCTGGATCACCGTCGCCCCGGGCAGCGGCGCCGGCGCGGTGACGCACGTCCGACTGGTGGTGCGTGACGAGGGCTGCGGGATCGAGGCCGAGCATCTCCCCCGCCTGTTCGAGCGCTTCTACCGGATCGACAAGGGGCGCAGCCGCAAGCTCGGCGGCACGGGACTGGGGTTGTCGATCGTCAAACACATCGCCCTGGCGCACGGCGGAACCGTCGCGGTGGAGAGCACACCGGGAGTAGGCAGCACGTTCACCATCGTTCTCCCGCGCGATGGCGCCACGGCGTGAACCCGCTCCCTCAGCCGGCGCCGCGCCGCGACCGGCCGTCATGGAAGGCGGTGATCTGCCGCCACGCCTCGGCCGGCGTCTCGGCCCAGGAAAACAGCTCGAGGTGGCGGTCGTCGATGACGCCATCGTCGGCGAGCCGCTGGAAATCGATGATCTTCGACCAGTATTCGCGGCCGTAGAGGATGATCGGCACCGGCTGCATCCGCTGCGTCTGCCGCAGCGTGAGCGTCTCGAACATCTCGTCGAGCGTGCCGAAGCCGCCCGGGAAGAGGACGACCGCCGCGGCACGGAGGATGAAATGGAACTTCCGCAGTGCGAAGTACTTGAACTGGAAGCACAGGTCGGGGGTGATGAACGGATTGGGCTGCTGCTCGGCGGGGAGCTTGATGTTCAGTCCGATCGACTGGCAGCCGACGTCGAAGGCACCGCGGTTGGCGGCCTCCATGATCCCCGGCCCGCCACCGGTGACGACGACGAACTTCCGCAATTCCTCGCACTGGTTGTCGATCGACACCAGCCGCGCGAATTCCCGGGCATCGTCGTAGTAGCGCGAGCGGTCGAGCAGCCGCTCCGCCCGGCTGACGTCGCGGGCCAGCCGGGCATCCCCGGGGGCCGCGGTCGCCGCACGCCGCGCCTCCGACAACCGGCGCTCGGCGGCGTTCTTCTCGACGATCTGCGTGCCGCCGAAGACGATCACGGTCGACTCGATCGCGTGCTGCTGGAACGCCAGCTCCGGTTTCTGCAGTTCCAGCAGCATCCGCACGCCGCGCAACTCGGTCTTCTCGAGCAGCGCGTGGTCCTCCTGCGCCAGCCGGTAGCTGGGGGAGCGGAGGATCGCCTCCATGTTGTCGGCCGCCAGCGCGACATCGTCACCGAGGACGGTGTCGGGGAGGATCGCGCAGGCCTTGGGGGCGGCAGGTTTGGTCTTCTTCGCCATCGCTTTCACCGGGTCGTCGGGGGCTGGGGAGGGGTCACGGGGCCGTCGAGATCGTGGCTGGCACCGAGCGCGGGAAGAGTCGCCTGCCATCCGAACCGCTCGTGGAGGCGCTCGGCCATGCCACGGGCGGCGGGAGGCTCGCCATGGACGAGAAACACGTTGCGCGGGGCCGGCATCCGCTCGAGCCACCGCGTGACCTCGTTGCGGTCGGCGTGGCCGGAGAGGGCGTCGACGCGGCGGATGGCGGCCCGGACGGGAATGTCGCGGCCGTGGATCCGCAGCGTGTCGGCACCGTCGAGGAGGCTGCGCCCGCGCGTGCCGGCCGCCTGGAAGCCCGCCACGAGGACGGTCGTCCGCGGATCGGGCAGGCGCCTGGCGAGGTGGTGGAGGATCCGGCCACCGGTCATCATCCCGCTGGAGGCGATCACGATGCCGCTGCCGGCATGACCGTTGATCGCCTTCGATTCCTCGGCCGTCCGTGCCATCCGCACCCACGGGGAGACGAGCGCCTCGGCGACGCCGGCGACGTTGGCTTCGGTGAAGTCGTGTTCGGCGGCGTGGCGGCGGAACACCTCCGTGGCCTCGACCCCCATCGGCGAGTCGATCCACACCGGGATCTCGGGGAGGCGCCCGGTGGCCATCAGCGTGCGCAGCAGGTAGACGAGTTGCTGCGTGCGGCCGACGGCAAACGAGGCCACGAGGATCATCCCGCCGCGCGGCAGCGCCTCGCGGATCGCGCGCTCGAGGTCGTCGAGCGGGCGGATCGCCGGATGGTCGCGATCGCCGTACGTGCTCTCGAGGACGAGGTGGTCGCAGGCCGGCGGCGGGCAGGGATCGGCGTAGAGCGGCGCGTCGTAGCGCCCGAGATCGCCGGAGAACAGCACCGTGGTCGGCCGGCCGGGGCCGTCGAGCTCGATCTCGACGAAGGCGCTACCGAGCATGTGGCCGGCGTCGTGGAACCGGCAGCGAACCCCACGGGCAGGCTCGAACACGCGCTGGCGCGTCACCGGGCGCACGCGCCGCAGCGTCCGGGCGACGTCGGCCTCGTCGTACAGCGGCAGCGCTGGTTGGTGGCGTGAGAACCCCTTGCGGTTGGCGTACATGGCATCCTCCTCCTGGCACTTCGCCGAGTCGTAGAGGAGCAGCGGAAGGAGGTCGGCCGTGGCCGGCGTGGCGAAGATCGGTCCCCGGAATCCCTCGCGAACCAGCCGCGGCAGCCATCCGGAATGGTCGATGTGGGCATGGGTGAGGACCACCGCGTCGACCGAGTCGGCCGGCGGGTCGAGCGGCCGCCAATTCCGCTCGCGGAGCCCCTTGTCTCCCTGGAACAGCCCACAGTCGAGGAGGATCCGCGCGCCGCCGTGATCGAGCAGGTGGCGCGATCCCGACACCACCCCCGCCGCCCCGAGAAACGTCAGCCGTGCCATCTGTTCACCCTCCGCCCCCGATTGCCCAGCCCGCGACTCACTGCCGTGGTGCCGCCGCCACGGTCTGCCCCGTCACCAATGCCTCGCCGTCGCGAAACCGGACCCCCCCGAGGCGGATCCCGGCGCCGGCAGAGTGGCCGTCGGTGAGATGCACGAGGAGGCGGTTGGCACCGTCGAGGCGACCCACCGTGACGGAAAGGCCGGCCCGGCGCAGCCCGGAGCCGATCCGCGCCATCAGCGCGTCGCCGGGCAGCGGCAGTCCGCCGAGCCCGGCGCCGTCGACGGCCAGTTCGATCGCCCCGCCGTCTCGCGGTCTGACCTCGGCACGGACCCAGACCAGCGCCGGCACCGGCCCGATCCAGCGGCGCACGCCGAGCCAGCACCGGTCGTCGGCGAATGCCACCCGTGGTGCCGACCAGCCCGCCGGGAGGAGGCGCGGATGATTGCGGGGGAGGTCGTGGCCGAGCCACGCGTTGACCTCGTCGTCGGTGACCAACGCGTCCCACGTCCCCGGCCGCATGGCCGCGGCGCGGAGGGCCGACGCGGTCGTGATCAGGCGCCCGGAGAGGCGCACCGCGTCCTCGTCGTCGGGCGACGACCCGGAGGAGAGTCCGGGGGCGACGGCCCGCAGCGCGGCCGGCTCGTACGACAGCGCGACGGCGATCGCCGCCAGCGCCGCCGCCGTCAGGGCGCCGGCCAGCCACAGCCACCGGCGCCATGGACCGCCGCCGCCCAGGGACGCCTGCGGCCGCGCCGCGGAAGCGGCCGGGGCGAAAGCCGTCGTGCGTGGTTGTGTGGGCGCCGTCCGGACCATGCGTAATCCCTGCACCAGCCCGCGACGGAAGCCAGCCGCGCCGGCGACGGGCCGCGTCGGCCGACGGTTGCGTCCGCCCCGCTGCCGTCAGCCGCCGGCTGTCGCGACAGCACGACAGCCGGCAGGACCACCGTGGCGGCGGTCAGGACAGGTTGCCGGCCGCGGCTCCTCCGCACCCGCCCCCGGTCGACCGCCCACCGCGCCGGTGATCGTCCGTCATTTTCGGCGCAAGTGTAGCGGCACGGGGCCGGCTGGCCGTCAGCCGACCGCGCCGAGGACCCTGCCAAACGCCACGGCCGGCGTCGTGGCAGCCGTGGTGATCTCGGTGACATGGGAGTCGTGGACAACGCGAACGCCGATCGGAGTGCCGGCCGGGACGTCGTCGACGGGCAGTTCGTCGCGGAGCACTTTGACGTGGGGCGGAGCCTCGATCCCGATCCGCACCTTGTCGCCGCTGACCCGCACGACCGTGACGACCACCGTGTCGCCGACGCGGATCCGCTCGTTCTGCCGCCGTGACAGCACCAGCATGGAATAGCCTCCCTGCCTCTCGATGACCTGAAATGGACCGGCCCGCGGTCGGACCCGACCGCCATCAGACCGGATATATGTACGGATGTCAACCATTACCGACAGCCGGTGACCGCGTCGTCGCGGGGGGCTAGGTAAGGTGTGCCGCAGAGGAAACATCGTCGGGACAGGGGGAGATTCTTGTCTCCGACGGTCCTCACACCGGTTAAACGCTTTATTCCGGAGCGAGGGAGCGCCGCCCGTTTTGAGGCCATGGCACACGGAGGGCTTTGTCCACGGATTGTCAGCAGGCTGCCGCCATCGTGATCGGCCGCCGGATGCGGCCGACGGCGACCTGGGAAACCCTTGGCGTTTCCCACGGTCGCCTGAGTGGACAAAGGCCACGGAGGGCTTTGTCCACGGACAGTCAACGTTCGGCGGTGGCGTTCCGACCGGCGTAGGTCTCGGCATCGACCACCTCGGCGACGGCCAACAGCGCCGACGCCGACTCGATGCGCCGCTGGTCAGTGGCGTCGAGGCGTGGAGCGAACCGGTGCCGGCTCCGCAGGACGCGTGATTGGCCCAGGCCCGGGCCGTCGAGTTCGAGGGTGACGGTCTCCGGGAGGAGGTTGGCGGCGGCGAGCTGACGATTGATCGCGATCCGCGCGAATGGGGGCACGCCGCCGGGGTGGGTCAGCGCCCGTAGCCCGAGCGCGACGTCGGCGAACGAGCGGTACTGTTCGGCGGCGCCGGACGTCGGGGCCGGCAGTGCGGCGACCGCGTAGCGGACTCCCGGGCCCTCGACCACGATCGCGTCGTCCGCGGACGGGTCGGCCGCCGGGCAGGTGGCCGACGCCGACCAGCGCACGAGCGGATCGTCGCTGCCCTCGGCCCACGTCCGCAGCGAAGCGAGCACGCGGGCCAGCCGCGTCGCCGGGATCTCGGTGCGCACGCGCCGCGCCGGGTCGATCACCACGACGCGTCCGCGGGCCGGATCGTGGAGGACGATCTCGCCTCCCGGCACCGCCTCGTCGGCGGCGGTCGACGGCTCGAGGAAGTTCCAAGCGACGCCGTCCTGGAACAGCGTCAGGCTCCGCGCCACCGGCTCCGGGGCGCTGCCTTCGGACAGTTCGGTCTCCACCCGGAGGAGGACGGCCGCGCCGGCAGGAGCCGGGTCGTCCCCGGCCAGGCCGACGGCACCTCCGGCAAGCGCACCGGCGACGAGGGTCGCCCGGAACCACACGGCGGCACCGGTCGGGAACGGCGAACAGGGGCGCATCGGGGCTCCTCCGGCAGGAAAAGGTGGCGGACGGTAGCAGCCGGCAGCCGGGGTCGCCAGGGGAGTCGCGGGCAGGGTCGCGGCCGATCGCCCTTGGCGTCGGTCGAAGCAGAAGCGGTGGGCCCCCCGGTGGTAGAACCGCGCCGGGGCCGACCGGTCCGGCCCGGTCTCCCCTCTGCACCGGGACCGCCGTCGCCGATGTTCCTCGCCGACCTCCTCGTCGTCTTCGCCGTCGCCGCGGTGGTCGTGTTCGCCTTCGGGCAGGCGCGCGTGCCGAGCGTGATCGGCCTGCTCGTCTCGGGCGTGATCATCGGTCCCTACGGGCTGTCGCTGGTGGCCGACGTTCACAGCGTCGAGCTGCTCGCCGAGATCGGCGTCGTCGTACTGCTGTTCACCGTCGGGCTCGAGTTCTCGCTGTCGCGGCTGGTGGCGATGCTGCCGGTGATGGTCGCGGTCGGACTCCCACAGGTGGCAGTGACGACGGCGGTCGTGGCCGCGGCGACGGCCTGGTACCTGGGGAGCGTCGCCCAGGGAATCTTCGCCGGCCTGCTGGTGGCGATGTCGAGCACCGCGATCGTGCTCAAGCTGCTCGCCGACCGCGGCGCGACCGGCACACCGGCCGGGCGGATCGCCGTCGCCGTGCTCCTCTTCCAGGATCTGCTGGTCGTCGCGGCGATGCTGGCGGTACCGCTGCTGGCGGCGGCCGCGGGCCGCGGGGAGCCGGCCGCCGGCGCCGCCCAGACGGGCGGGATCCTGCCGCAGGTGGCGCTCGGCGGCGCCGCGGTCGCCGCGGTGCTCATCTCCGGCCGGCTCGCCGTGCCGCGGATCCTCCATGAGGTGGTCCGGCTGCGCAACCGTGAACTGTTCCTGATCACGATCGTGCTGATCTGCCTGGGGACGGCGGCGCTCACCGCCCGCGTCGGGCTGTCCCTGGCGCTGGGGGCGTTCCTCGCCGGGCTGGCGCTGGCCGAGAGCGAGTACGGTCACCAGGTGTTCACCGAGATGCTTCCGTTCCGCGACACGCTCGCCAGCCTGTTCTTCGTGTCGGTGGGCATGCTTCTCGACGTCCGTTTCCTCGCCGCCAACGCCGGGCTCGTCGCCGTCACCGTGGTGGCGATCGTCGTCGCCAAGACGGTGGCCACGGCACTGCCGGCCGTGCTCGCCGGCCATCCGCTGCGGACGGCGCTCGTCGCGGGGGCGACGATCGCGCAGGTCGGGGAGTTCTCGTTCGTGCTCGGCTCGCGTGGCCTCGAACTGGGCCTGCTGGCCGACCGCGACTACCAGACCTTCCTCGCCGCCGCCGTGCTCACCATGGCGGCCACGCCGCTGGCGGTCGCCGCGATGCCGCGGCTGCTCGACCGTCTCGCCGGCCTCCCGGCCCTGCGGCGCTGGCTGCCCGAAGCCGCTCCGGCGGCGCCCCCCAGCGTCCTGGCCGACCACGTGATCATCGCCGGTTTCGGGCTCAACGGCCGGACGCTCGCCACGGCGCTCGGCGAATGCGGGATCCCCCACGTGGTCCTCGAGGTCAATCCGCAGACGGTCCGGCTCCAGCGTGCCGCCGGCCTCGACATCCAGTTCGGCGACTGCACGCGCGCCGCGGTCCTCGACCACGCCGGCATCCGCCGCGCAGGGGCGTTGGTGATCGCGATCTCCGACCCGGCCAGCACGAGGCGCGCCGTCGGCGTCGCCCGCCAGCTGGCCCCGGCCGTGCCGATCCTCGTCCGCAGCGAGTACATCGCCGAGGTCGAGGATCTCGTGGCGCTGGGGGCCACCGAAGTCGTCCCGGCGGAGTTCGAGACTGCGCTGGCGCTGTTCGAGCGGGTGCTGGGGATGTACGACGTACCCGCCGAGTCGATCGACGGCCTCGTCGAGCGGATGCGGCTGGAGAACTACGGCCTGCTCCGCGGCAGGGGCGCGTCGCGCGTTGCCGCGGGGAGTGGCGTCGGCCTGGTGACGGTCGTGCTCCCCGCCGACAGCCCGGCGGCGGGCCGGTCGATCGGCGAGTTGGCGATCCGCTCGACCACCGGGGCGACGGTGATGGCCGTGCGCCGCGCCGGAGCCGTGCGTTCCAACCCCGGGCCCGGCGAGCGCCTCGCCGCCGGCGACGGGGTGTCGTTCATCGGCACCCCGGCGCAGCGCGTTGCCTGTGCGGCCCTCCTCGCCCCGGCCCACCCGGGGGGACCGGAGAAAGTGCCCGTCGCATCGTGACGGGCCTTCCCGAACCACGGGGGGAATCGACGGGGCGCTTGCGGGCGATCCCGGCCGCTCAGGCGGCCGCCGGCTTGCCGCCGCCGTAGAGGTAGGGATTCATCGTCGGGTCGTTGTACATCTTCATCTGCCGGAAGACGCGCAGCGGCCGCTGGCCGGCGAAGATTTCCGCCAGCACGCGGTCGAGCGCCTCGACGAGGTGGTCGCGCTGGCGGTCGAGGAGCTCGAGCCGCGCCGCTGCCTTCGCCCGGTGCTCGGGGCTAGCGTCGGCACGTTCGATCTGCTCGCGCATATGGTAGCGGCGCAGCTCGAGGATCGAGAGCCGGTCGATCGCGCTGCCTGGCGTCTCGGTCGCCGCCGGCGCCCCGGCCGGCGCTTGGATACCCCGTGCCGCCAGTTCCGCGATCAGCCAGTCGTCGACCTGCTCGATACCGTCGTTGCGGGCCTGGTTATAGCGGTCGATGGCGCGCTTCACGGCGGCGATCCGGGCGTCGGTCACCTCCGGCGACCGGGCGATGTCCTCCTCGTGCCAGAGGAGAAAGTTGAAGCGATGGACGTTGCAGACCCGCGCCAGCAACCCCTGCTCGTCGTGGGCCGGGGGCACTTCATGCCACAGGGCGACGAGGTGGCAGAGTTTGTCGACGATCGCGGCGGCAGCCGCGGGCGGCCGGGAGACGGCCGGGTGAGGCTGGGTCATTGGGGATCTCCTGGGAAACGAACGTGATGGATCGATCCGAACGTGGCGTCAGGCGGCGCGCTCGAGGATCAGGCACAGGTTCGCGCCGCCGAACCCGAACGAATTGCTCGCCGCGATCCGGACCGCGCGTTCGCGCGGCTGACCGCGGACGTGATCGAGCACGCAGCGCTCGTCGGGGGCGTCGAGATTGGCGGTGGCGGGGATCGCCCGGCGGTCGAAGGCCACCAGGCAGGCCAGGGCCTCGAAGGCCGCGGCCCCGCTGACGAGATGGCCGGAGAGCCCCTTGGTCGAACTCACCGGAACCGTCGCGGCGGCATCCCCGAGGGCGCGGCGGATCGCCGCCGCCTCGGCGACGTCGCCGACGGGGGTGCCGGCGGCATGGGCGTTGACGTAGTCGATCTCCCCGGGGGCGATGCCGGCATCGGCCAGCGCCGCGTTGATCGCCCGCGCCGCCTGGGTCGGATCGCTGCACGGGGCGACCATGTGGGCCGCGTCGCTACTGGTGCCGACACCGGTCAGCAGCCCGCGGATCACCGCTCCGCGGGCCCGGGCCCGGGCGGCCGGCTCGAGGACGAGGAACGCCCCTCCCTCCCCCATCACGAATCCGTCGCGCTGCCGGTCGAAGGGACGCGAGGCCTGATCGGGCGCACCGCTCCACCGTGACAACGCGCGGAGGTTGTGGAATGCCGCCATGGCGATCGGGCTGAGGACCTCACAGCCACCGGCGACGCAGATGTCGACCAACCCCGCGTCGAGCCACGACCGGGCCAGGGCGATGGCGAATCCACTCGAGGCGCAGGCAGCGCCGACGGTCAACGCCGGGCCGGCGCACCCCGTCGCGGCGGCGAGCCGCTCGACGAGCGGCTCGGCCCCGGCACCGGTGAAGACGTCGCGCCCACCGCCACGGAAGTCCGCCTCCCACTCCTTGAGATGCTCGGCGCCCTGCCCGAGTACGAGACCGAGGCGCGGGCCCGTGGCCCGCGGATCGATCCCCCCGTCGGCCAACGCCGCGGCGAGGGCCTGGAGATTGATCCGTTCCAATCGGCCGACGGCCCCGGCCGCGGGGACCGCCGCGACGCAGTCACCGTCCGCGAGCGGCGCGGCAAGCGTGCGGACTCCCTCCATGCCAGTGCCGAAGTCGACCGTGCGGATCGCCGGCCGACCGGCGAGCAGCGCGTCGGCGACGGCAGCGAACGAATCCCCCAGCGGGCTGCGCACGCCCACGCCGGTGATCGCGATCGCGCCGGAGGTGTCTCGCGACGAGGGCATGGTCAGGCGGCCTCCCGGCGCCCGACCGGGCCGACGGTGACGCGCAGGCTGCCGCCGCGCCGCGTGGCGAACGACGCCACGGTGGCGACCCGCCCGGCCCGTTCCGGAACGGCGCCCACGAGGCGGGCGAAGCGGTCCAGTTCGGCTGCGGAGCGTGGTTCCCGGGCGGGCGGCTGGCGATCGAGCGCGAGCGACAGTGTCGGTCCGCACGCCGCGGCGGACGGCGCGACGAGCACGGCGATCGCCCGCACGACCATGCCGGCGCCGCCGGCACCGTCCCCGTCGATCTCCGGTTCGCGGTCCCACCCGGTGGCGACGAGGATCACGGTCGGATGGGCGGAGGCCAGCCAGGGGATGGCCAACAGCGCCTCGGCGACCGCCTCGGGGCCACCGCCGACACCGAGGTGGGTGCCATGGCAGCCCAAGGCCACGCTCACGGCGCTGGCCATGGCATGCAGCGAACACTGCGGGACGACGTGCGGCGAGACCGCGGCATGGCCCCCCGCGTGCCATCCGGCGAGTGTCCGGGCCGAAGCCGTACGGCCGGCCTGGCGCGGCGCGGCGACGACGGCCCAACCCTGACGGTCGTCATCACCGCCCACCGCGCCGGCGAGCGCCAGGGCGACGGCATGGACGCCGACCACTGTCTGCTCGTCGGCATGGCGGAGGAACCGCGGCGGCAACGCGACTCCCCGCGGCGGCTGATCGCGCAGGTCGTCCACGCCCTGCCTCGGCAGGGACAGCGTCGCCTGGCCACGGACCACCAGGAGCGGCGTGGTCGCCACGGGGGTGTCGCACGGGGAGCGGGGCACGATGGGACTCGCGACGGGGTTCAGGCCGCGCGCCGGCTGGCCTTGTCGGCGACCTTCTTTTCGAGGACGTCGAGCAGACCGCCGACCGACTCGATCGACTCGAGCAATTCGGTCTCGATCTGGATGCCGAAGTGGCTCTCGATGTGGAGGACGAGACCCGCCATGTCGAGGGAGTCGAGGTTGAGATCGTCGCGCAGCGACGTCGTTTCGGCGAGGTCGTGCGGACGTTCCCCGGTCTCCTTTTCGAGCAGGTCGAGGACGACGGCGGCCATGTGGGCGCGATCCATGACGGGCAGGCTCCTGGGAACGGTGGATCGACTGGGCTAGACTCGCCGCGGCGCGCGAGGGACGGGTTCGACACCGCGGGGCGGGGAGGGTAGCGGATGGGGGCGGGCCAGCGAAGGCCAAATGGGCCGTCCGGCGGCTCGGTTTCCCGGACCGCGACCCTCGCGATCGACTTCGCGGCGGGCCTCTACGCCTCCCTCCTCGTCGCCGCCACGCACTATCCCAGGCCACAGGACCTGCTCGGGCCCAATCCCCCTTCCGACAAGATCCTCCACTTCCTCGCCTACGCCGGGCTCGGGGTGCTCGCCGCCACATCGGCTTCGGCCCGCGGCGGTTGGAACGGCCCGCGCGTCACGCTCATGGCGCTGGCCCTGGCGGTGTTCGCGGCGCTCGACGAGGTGACGCAGCCGTGGTTCGGCCGCGCGGTCGACGGATTCGATTGGCTGGCCGATCTGGCAGGGCTGGCGGTGGGGATCGGCGTCGTGGTGCTGTTCACGTCGCGCCGCGCCGCGCCGGCCGCTCCCGCCGACGCCCTGCCGGCGGACACGCCGTCGGACAGCGCCTCGTGAGCGGCCCCGCCTCCGGCATCGGAAGCCTCACGCGGCGCGCGTCGATGATGTCCCGCCCCGCGCACCCAAGTCGGCGATGAATTCCCACACGCCGGCGAACGCCCGGTCCCAGTCGGAGTGGTGATCGCGGATCTGCTCCCAGCCGCGCCGCCTCACCGGCAGCAGGTCGTCGAACCGCTCGACCGCCTCGACGAGCCGCTCGGCGATCGCCGGGGCGCTCGGCGGGGCGAGCAGGCAATTCGTCCCGTCAGCGAGCAGCCAACGGTTGGCGGGATTGTCGTTGGAGACGAGCAGCCCCCCGCAGGCCATGAACTCGAACGGCAGGTAGGAGGGGTGGCGGGTCATCATCATCACGAACCCGACGTGGCAGGAGCGGTACAGCTCCGCGGTCTCCCGGTAGGCGAGGAGGCCGAGGTTCTCGATCACGCCGTTGAGGCCGAAGTCCCGCGTCGACCACGGCGCACCCGCGCAGAGGATCTGCACGCGCTCGCCGAGCCGCGCCCTGGCCTCGGCGAGCGCGACCGCCGCCAGCTCGAAGCCGTTGCGCGGATGACCGGGACGCCCGTAGAAGAACAACCGCTTCGGACCGGCGGCGGGGCGCAGCGGATGGCCGTGGAACACCGCCGGGTCGACCTGCGGCGTGAAGTGGATCGCCGTGCCGCGATGCTCGTCCTCGTAGAGCCGGCGGAGCGTGCGGGTGTTGGCGATCCCGTAGAAGCCGAAGTCGTAGGTCAGCTCGGCCTGCGCCGAGGTCGAGCCGGCGGGGTAGAAGAGCGGTTCCCAATCCTGGATGAAGTAGAACTTGAGCCCGGTGTTGCGCACCTTTTGGAGGACGTACGCCGTCGTCCACAGCGTGGCGAACGAATAGTCGGCCGGGGGAATCGCCGCGATCGCCTCGGCGCAGTCGAGCGGCACGACACGCGCCGCCGCCAGCCCGGGAAAGACACCGCTGATCCGCGCGTGGAGGGCGTCGGCGTCGCACGGGCCGCAGACCAGCACGCGCTGGCGCAGCCCGCGCGTCCGCGCCAGGTAGTCGGCGCAGCGGAGGATCGTCATCACGCCGCCGTAGTAGGGATGGTCGAACGGCGGCAGGTACCAGTTGCACCAGCCCGCCCCGGCCCCACGGCCGACGCGCTCGGGGTGCTGCTGCGGGGCGGCCAGATCGGCGCGGGAGCAGCCGTTGATCCGGGCCAGTGCCAGGGCATCGGCGGCGTAGGAACCAGGTGCCGGCGCCGCCGACGGGGCCGTCGCCGGCCGCGCGCGGCGCGGGAACAAGGCGCTGATGCCCGGGCCTGCCGGGCGGAGGCGAGCGGCCGGCGGCGCCACCGGCGCCGCAACGGGGAGCGCCGTGGAATCGAGGGTCAGCGGGACCACGGCCGAGAACGCGGGGTGGAAGTGGGGATCGTCGCGCAGGCTGTCGTGAAACTCCGGCACCGTGGGGAGGTCGCCGGCGGCGAGCGTGATCCGCGCGTGGGGATCGACCATCCCGCGCCGGCCGGCGCGGCGCATCGCCCTGCAGCAGTCGATGAACGCCCCCTGCCAGTCGAGGCGGGTGTCGAAGCCCCCCGCCGCCACCCAGGAGTCGGCCGCGACCGCGACCGCCCAGGGGGTCGATGCCGAACAGTTGCGGTACCACAGCGGGCCGCCGAACCAACCCCACTGGCGCAGCGGGCTGCCGCGGAACATCGGTGATCCGGCCCCGAACCGGTCGACGACGAGGCCCGCCTCGACGACGTTTCCGCCCTGATCGAGCACCAAGCCGCTGGCGAACGCGATCTCGGGATGGCAGCCTGGCCAACCGGCCAGTTCCGCCAACCAACCCGGTGACAGGTCGGCGACGCGCCCCGAGAGGAACACGAATACCTGCGTATCCGCCAGGGCCCTGGTGACGACGTCGTTGGCAGCGCGCGGCAGGCCGTCGGCGGCGCTGATCACCTCGACACCCGGGATCGAGAGGCCGGCCGCGGTCGCCGGCTCGGCGATCACCGTCACCCGTCGGGCCCGGGCCCCGGCCGCCGGATCGCCGGCGACGCGGCCGGCCAGCGCCGCCAGTTCGGCCGCCCCGGTCCCGGTGCCGTCGATGATCACCTCGATGCCGAGATCGGCCGGGAGCCGCCAGCGCAGCTGAAACCCGGAATCGGCGTTGGGCTCGACCCGCGCCGGTAGCCGGAGGCGCGCGGCGCGGTCCTCGAGCGTGCGCAGCTGACCGTCGAGCGCGTAGGGTTTGGCGGCGATCCCGGTCGACGTCGAGGCGGCGTGGATCCGCCAGTGGTAGTGGATCCCGGGAACGCGCACGACCCGTCGCGCCCGCTCGCAGACGCGCACGAAGATGTCCCAGTCCTGGGCCCCGTCGGTCTCGCTGCGGAACCCCCCGAGCTCGACCGCGAGCGTGCGGCGGATGAGGTTGAAGTGGGTCAGGTAGTTGACCGACCAGAGGATCTCCGGGCTCCACTGGGGCTTGAACAGGGCGTGCTGCCGGAGCGTCGAGTCCTCGTCGATGCTGTCCTTGTCGGAATAGAGGAAGTCGACGTCGGGCGTGGCGGCGATCGCCTCCGCCATCCGCGACAGCGCGAACGGTGCCAATTCGTCGTCGTGGTCGAGGAGGCCGATGAACTCGCCCCGGGC
This sequence comes from Planctomycetota bacterium, assembly GCA_016872555.1. Lineage (NCBI taxonomy): Bacteria > Pseudomonadati > Planctomycetota > Planctomycetota bacterium. Next base: position 11,773 of record VGZO01000028.1, on the reverse strand, counting down.
CAGCGCCAGGGCGGCGTTGGAATTGGCGGCGATCCCGCCGTTGGTGGCGAGGAACTCGACGCGGAACCGGGAATCCTCGGCCGCGGCGCGCTCGAGGAGGCGGCGGTTGTCGAGGTCGTCGGGGGCGGCGCAGGCCAGGCAGGCCTCCCACGCGGTGAACGACTGGTGGCGCAGCGACGCGATCGTCCGCTCGAGAAACGCCGTCTTCACCCGATACACGGGGATCACCAGGCTGACCAGCGGGGCGGTGGGGGGTGTGGCCGGGGCTCGGGGAGGAGCGGCGCGGTGAGCCGCCTCGCGCGGCCACTCCTGGTGGGCGATCCAGACCGCGAATTCCGCGGGCGTTGCCGCCGGTGTGGCCCGCGGGCCGGCCGGAGATGCCGACTCGGCCGCCGCCCGCCGCGCGATCCGCCGGACCCGGCGGCGCGAGCGGGCAGCGCGAAACCGTGACTGGAGCGTGGGGATCACCAGGGAAATCCCCGGCACGGTGAGCGCGGCGTCGGCGAGGGCGCGTCCGATCTTCATGGCTGTCCCAGCGGAGGCGGAGGAAGGTCAGCGGAGGCGGAGGAAGGTCAGCGGAGGCGGAGGAAGGTCAGCGGAGGCGGAGGAAGGTCAGCGGAGGCGGAGGAAGGTCAGCGGAGGCGGCAAATCTCCGCGGAGGCGGAAAAACGCCAAGTCTGTACCGGCGCCTGGCGCCACGAATCAAGGTCGTGCGCCCGTCGCGGCGCGGTCCGGACGGGGCAGCGACGGATCACCCAATCGACCTAGGCCGAGCCGCGGAAGTCTCGTACAACCCCGCCGATTTCGTTCCGGCCGCTCACGGTCCTCCGCGATGCCATCCGCTGCCCACAGCCCGGTCCTCGTCATCGGCGGCATGCACCGTTCGGGGACGTCGCTGGTCGCTTCGCTGTGCCATGGCGCGGGGCTCTATCTCGGCCACCGGCTGATGGGGGCGGCCCACGGCAACGCCGCCGGCCATTTCGAGGACCTTGACTTCGTCGAACTCCACGAACGGATCCTCGTCGCCAACGGCCTCGGGAGCGAAGGATTCACCACCGCCGCCCGGCCCGAGGTGCCCGACGGGCTCGCCGACCAGGCGGCGGCGCTGGTCGCCGCGCGGCGCGGCGTGGCGGCGCCGTGGGGCTGGAAGGATCCGCGCACAGTGCTCCTCCTCGACTTCTGGGCCGAGGCGATCCCCGAGGCACGGTTTCTCCTCGTCTTCCGACCGCCCTGGGAGGTGGCCGACTCGCTGTTTCGTCGCGGGGATCCGACGTTCTTCCACAACCCGCCGCTGGCGCTGGCCGTCTGGGAGCACTACAACACGCTGCTGCTCGAGTTCTCGGTCCGCCATCCCGAGCGCTGCGTGGTCCGTGAACTGTCGCAGGTCGTCGCCGACCCGGCGGCCGTGTTCGGCGCCCTGCGTGAGCACGGTGTCCCCCTCGAGCTGCCTGCCGGCGACCCGTTCCGCGCCGAATTGCTCGGCCGTGACCCCGATCCGGCCCGCGCCCGTTTGGTGCGCCGCGTCGCCCCGACAGCATGCGGTCTCTACGCCGACCTCCGCCGCGCCGGGGGTATCGATCCACCGCCGGTCGTCATCAGCCCCGATCCGTCACGGCTGGCGCTGGCGGAATGGGCGCGGGCCGCCGCCGCGACCCGCGAGGTCGGCCATGCCACGCGCCGCGCCGCGGTCGCCGAGGACCATCTGGCGACGGCGCGGTGCGAACTCGACGAGGCCCGCTGCCAGCGCGACCGCCTGGCCGCGGAGGCCGATGCCCTGGCCGCCCGGCTCGCCGAGTGCACGGCCCGCCTCGAGCGCGAGACCGCCGACAACGCCGCGCTCCGCACCCGGCTGGCCAGCTGGCAGGCCACCGCCACCGACATCCAGGAGGCGCTTGCGGCGCTCGACCGCTGCCGCGGCGGCTCCGATCTCGCCGGCCGCTTCGCCCGGGGTTGGCCCGACGCCGCCTGACCCGCTCCCCTCCGAGCACCACCATGCCCACCGTCCGCCTCCCCACCCGCGCCGGCAACCTGCCGCGCGTCGTCATCGACCTGGAGAAGCTGCGGCACATCAACTGCGGCCTCGGCCGCTTCTCGCTGCACCTCGGCCGCGGGATCCACGCCGCCGCCGCCGGCCGCTTCGAGCCGGTGTTCCTCCTCCCCCGCGACGGCTGGCGGCACTTCCCCGGGATCACGGCCGAGAGCCTGTTCGTCTGCCCGTGGCGGAAGGAATTCGTGCAACGCTGGCTCCGGCCGGTCGTCGGACGCGCTGCGGGCGGGGCCCGACCGGCGCTGTGGCACTCCACCAACCAGATGTCACGCTACCTGCCGCTCGACGCACGCGTGCCGGTGCTGCTGACGATCCACGACCTCAACTTCCTCCACGAGGCCGGCGCCGAGAGCCGTCCGCGCGAGCGCGTCCGGAAACTGGCCGACATCCAGCGCCGTGTCGACCGCGCCACCGCGATCGTCACCGATTCCCGCTGGGTGGCGGACGACGTCGCCCGCCACGTCGACATCGGCGACCGGCCGCTGCACGTCGTTCCGCTGGGGGTCGCCGCGCCGGTGCCGGCGCGTCCCGATCGCCCTCCGTTCCTCCCCCCCGGGCCGTTCCTGCTCACCGTCGGCAACGCGCTGCCCCACAAGAACTTCCACGTCCTTCTCGAACTGATCGCTGCCGAGCCCGGGACGAGGTTGGTGATCGCGGGCAAGAAGGCGACCCCCTACGGCGAGCACCTCGAGCGCTCGATCGCCGCTCGGGGCCTCGGCGACAGGGTCTTCATGCCCGGCGAGGTCCCCGACGCCGACCGCCAGTGGCTGTACGAGAACTGCGAGGCGTTCTTCTTCCCGTCGCTCACCGAGGGGTTCGGGTTCCCCGTGCTCGAGGCGATGCAGTGCGGCCGGCCGGTGTTCATCTCCCGGCGCACGAGCCTGCCGGAGATCGCCGGTGACCTCGGGGAGTATCTCGACGTCTTCGACGGGCCGTCGCTGGCCGCCGCCTGGCGGCGCGGGATGGCCCGGTTCCACGGCGATCCCCACCGCGGCTCCACGCTTCGCCGGCACGCCGCGACGTATTCCTGGGAGGCGACCGCCCGCGGCTACGCCGACGTGTACGCCGGTCTCGTCGGCCGAGCGCCCGTGACGGCCATGCGGCGCGCGGGCGGAACTGCCATTCCGCCGCTCCGGCGCGCCTGCTAACGTCCCTCCCCTTCGAGCCGGCATCGGGGCGTCATCCGCCGATGCCGAGCTCGTTCCACCGGTAAGACCAGGGAGGCATGCGATGCAGCGACGAGCGTTGATCACCGGCGTCACGGGGCAGGACGGTTCGTATCTGGCTGAGCTCCTCCTCGCCAAGGGCTACGAGGTCCACGGCCTTCGGCGCCGGTCGAGCACGTTCGGCACCGAACGGATCGACCATCTCGTCGACGTCGGTGAGACGGTGGTCCGCCTCCACTACGGTGACCTCGCCGACGGCAACGGTCTGGTCCGTCTGATCCGCGAGATCCGCCCGCACGAGGTCTACAATCTCGCCGCCCAGAGCCATGTCCGCGTGAGCTTCGATCAGCCGACCTACACGGCCGACGTGACCGCGGTCGGCACGCTGCGCCTGCTCGAGGCGATCCGCGACGTCCAGGACGACAGCGGCCAGCAGATCCGCTTCTACCAGGCCTCGAGCTCGGAGATGTTCGGCAAGGTCGTCGAGACGCCGCAGCGCGAGACGACGCCGTTCCACCCGCGCTCGCCGTACGGCGTCGCCAAGGTCTACGGCCACTGGATCACCGTCAACTACCGCGAGAGCTACGGGATCCACGCGTCCTGCGGAATCCTCTTCAACCACGAGAGCCCGCGCCGTGGCGAGACGTTCGTGACGCGGAAGATCACCCGCGGCGCGACACGGATCAAGCTCGGCCTCCAGGACAAGCTCCATCTCGGCAACCTCGACGCCCAGCGCGACTGGGGCTACGCCGGCGATTACGTCGAGGCGATGTGGCTGATGCTCCAGCAGGACGAACCGGACGACTTCGTCGTCGCCACCGACGAACTCCACACGGTCAGCGAGTTCTGTGACAAGGCGTTCGGGCGGCTCGGCCTCGACTACCGCGATCACGTCGTCGTCGATCCGCGCTATTTCCGCCCCGCCGAGGTCGATCTCCTCCTCGGCGACAGCAGCAAGGCGCGGAGCCGCCTCGGCTGGATGCCGCAGGTGTCGTTCGAACGGCTCGTGAACATGATGGTCGATTCCGATCTCGAACTCGCCCGTCGCGAACGCGAGGCCAACACCCGGGCGATCAGCGCCCGCGAGCGGTGTGCCGCCTGACCCCAGCACCCGTCCGGAAGCCGACGCGATGCCCCGGTTCCTCAAGTCACTCGAACGGCTGCTGCTGCGCCCGCTGGTCCACCGTCTGCGCCCCGCGCGCCACCGTGGAGCCGCACCCGGATCGGCCGACGAGGAGCTGCTCGTGGCCCTCGTGCGGGCCGAACTGCGCCGCGGGGGAGCCGCGATCACCGTTCCCGAAGCGGCCGGCCGGGACCTCGACGGTTTGGTGAGAGGGTTGCTCGCCGCCGGCCCGCCCCCCGCCCACGGCATCGAGGCTGCCGGCCGGGGGACGGCCGACGAACCCGTAGCGGGCAGCGTCGGTCCCGCCACTCGGTGGCGTCGCGCGGCCTGACAGGGGCGATCGCCGGCGGACAGCCGCCGGACCCCGGACTCCAGCCCAGGCGGCCGCGGCCCATGCTCATCCTCGCCGACATCCGGGCGCTCCAGGATCCGCTCCACGCGCGGCGCGGCATCGGCTCTCACGCGGCGCTGGTGCTCGAGGCCCTCGCCGAAGGCGGCGCCCGGATCGTCGGGCTCACCGACCCCGCGCTTCCCCAGCCGTCGGCCGGGGTCAGGCGGGCGTGCGTCGCGATCCGCCCGGGGTTCACCGAACCCGAGCCCGGTGGGCCGGCGCTGTTCCTCCAGCTCTCGCCGATGACCCACGACACCCGGGCCCCGGCGCGCCTGCTCGACCGGCCCAACATCCTCCCCTGCGCGGTCGTCTACGACTTCATCCCGCGCGACCATCCCGCGCGCTACCTTCGGCGCCGGTCCGATCTGCTCCACTACGCGGCAGCCTGGCAGTGGCTCGGGGCGATGCGCGTGTTCCTGCCGATCTCGGCATCGTGCGCCGACGACCTCGCCGCCGGGCTCGGCATCCCCCGGGAGCGGATCGCCGTCACCGGCGTCTCCCTCCGCCCCGCCTTCGAGGCGCTGCTCGGGGGCGACGCGGCGGGGATCCCCCGCCCCGCCAGCGCTCCCGGCGAGTATCTGCTGTTCGTCGGCGGTGCCGACTGGCGGAAGAACGTCGAGACCGTTGCCGCCGCGCGGGCGCGGATGGCCGAGCGGCACGCCGCCCCCGCCACGCTCGTCGTCGCCGGGGGGTATCCGGAGCGGCAACGCCAGCGGATCCGCGCCGCGGCAGGGCACGGCGTCCCGGGCCGGGAGGCGGTGCTGTTCCTCGACCATGTCAACGACGCCGAACTGGCCGGCTGGTACCGCCACGCGCTGGCGACCGTCACCGCCAGCCGGGCGGAGGGGTTCTCGCTGCCTGTCATCGAGGCGATGGCCTGCGGGTCACCGGTGCTCGTCTCCGACATTCCGGCCCACCGCGAACTGGTCGCCGATCCGGCCGCACGGTTCGATCCCGACGACGTCGACGGCCTCGCCGCCCGGCTCGAAACGGTCACCGCATCGGCGGCCGAACGCGTTCGGATCGTCGCCGGCCAAGCAGAAGTGCCCCGCCGCTTCACCGCCGCCGCCGTCGGGCGACGGATCCGCAGCGCCGTCGAGGCCGCCTGGCGCCGGCAGCGCGGCGACCGGCCCGCTCCCCGACGCCGCCCGGCGATCGCCGTGCTCTCGCCGTTCCCCCCCGACCGCTCCGGCGTCGCCGACTACACCGCCGGCATGGTCGAGGCGCTCGCCCCCCACGTCGACGTCGACGTCTACTCCGAACAGCCGGCGGCGCTCGCGACGCCGGCGGTCCGCCGTCACTGCGCGCTCGGTCCGGCGGCGCTGCTCCGCTCCGACTACGCGGCGGTGGTCGCCGTGCTGGGCAATTCGCGATTCCACGGGCGGATCCTCGACCTCCACACGCGCCATGGCGGGCCGTGCATCCTCCACGATTCCCGGCTCACCGACCTGTACGGCTGGTGGCATGGTACCGACGGCCTCCGGCACCGCGCCGAAGCGGAGCTCGGCCGCCGGATCACGCGCCGCGAGCTCGCCGGGTGGACCGATCATCCGCACACGCTGCCGACGCTGTTTCTCGGCGAGGTCGTCGCTGCGGCGGCACCGCTGGTGGTCCACAGCCGGGCGTTGGCCGACTCGATCGAGAGCCACTACGGAACCCGTCCGGTCCACTTGCCGTTCTGCGTGCAACGGCCATTCAGCGCCGCTGCCGTCGCCCCCGCCGCCCGGCAGGCGATCCGCGCACGGCTCGGCGTGCCGCGCGGGCGGATCGTCGTCGTGTCGCTGGGAATCGTCTCGCCGCTCAAGGCGCCGGAGGCGTGCATCGACGCGATCGCGGCGCTGGTGCGGCGCGGCCGGGACGTCGAGCTCCGCTTCGTCGGCCGTGCCGGCAGGCAGGCCCGGGCCCTCCGCGCCCGCGCCGCACGGCACGGCGCCGCCGGGCGGGTCCACGTCAGCGACGAGTGGGTCGGCGAAGCCGAATACCGCGACTGGCTGCTCGCCGCCGACTACGGGATCCAGCTGCGGACGCACCGCTTCGGGGGCCTGTCCGGGGCGCTGGTCGACTGCGTGGCAGCCGGGCTGCCGACGGTCGCCAACGAAGATCTGGCCGCCGCTCTCGACGCGCCGGTGACCGTGGCCCGCGTCGGCGACGAGCTCGCCCCCGAGAGCGTGGCGGCGGCTCTCGACGCCTGGATCGCCACCGGCGTGGACGGCGGCCGCGACGAGGCGGCGCGCGCCACCTACACGCGCGAACACGCCTTCGACCGCTATGCCACCGGGCTCCTCGAGACCCTCGGCATCGCCGTGGCCGGCGCCCGGGCGGCGGCCTGAAGCCAGCCGGCCTCAGAACGCTTGGACGAGGTGGCCACCGCTGGATCCCGGCTCCATCTGTCCGCATGATGATGGCGACCCGAGCCGGACGGGCCGACCGCAGGTCCCGGCGGCGGTCGTCGGGGGCCCCACCATCGAGCAGTTTCCCGTCATATGAAGATCCTCGTCACCGGCGGCGCCGGGTTCATCGGCAGCCACGTCGTCGACGCCTTGGTCGCCTCCGGGCACGCGGTGAGCGTTCTCGACGACCTGTCGACCGGGAGCCGCGGCAATCTGCCGCCCCACGTGCCCCTCCACGTGGCCGACGTCGCCGACGCCGACGCCGTCGCGGAGATCTTCGGCCGCCAGCGCCCCGACGCCGTCTGCCACCAGGCGGCACAGATGTCGGTGAGCCGCTCGGTGCGCGAGCCGGCGTTCGACGCGCGGGTCAACTGCCTGGGGACGATCAACGTCCTCGCGGCCGCGGCCGCGACCGGCTGCCGCCGCGTGGTCTTCGCGTCCAGCGGCGGGGTTCTGTACGGCGAGGTCATCGCCCCGGCACCGGAAGAAACTCCTGCCGATCCGGTGAGCCCCTACGGGATCACCAAGTGGGTCGGCGAGCGGTACCTCGGGTTCTTCGCCCGCGAGCACGGGCTCACGACCGTCGCACTCCGCTACTCCAACGTCTACGGTCCTCGGCAGAATCCACACGGCGAGGCGGGAGTGGTCGCGATCTTCCTCAACCGCTGGCTCGCCGGGCAGCCCGCCACGATCAACGGCGACGGCCGCTACGTGCGTGACTACGTCCACGTCGCCGACGTCGCCCGGGCCAACGTCCTGGCGCTGACGGCCGGCGCCGAGGTCGTCGCCCCCGGCACGCTGACCGCGTTCAACGTCGGCACCGGGATCGGTGTCGACGTCGTCATGCTCGAGCAGCGGCTTCGCGCCGCATTCGAGGGCCTGCCTCACCGCGCCGCCGCGCCACGGCCCGCGCCGACGCCGCTCCACGGCCCGCCCCGGGCCGGCGACCTGCGCAGCAATCTCGTCGATCCCGGGCGGGCCGGCCGCCTCCTCGGCTGGCGCCCGACCGTCGATCTCGACTCCGGGCTGGCGGAGACCGCCGCCTGGTTCGCCGACCGCGCCGGGGCATGATCCACCGGCCTCGTCACTCTGCCGCCGCACCGTCGACGAGCCCGGCACACAATCGCCGGGCGACTCCCGCCGACTCGAGGTAGCCGAGGAACCGATGGCTCACGCCGACGGCGTCGGCGGCGTCATACTGGCGGAACTCGACTCCCTCGGGGAGCCATCGGGCAGGCATCCCGACGCGTCCCAGGGCGTCGGTCTCGAGGCCCCGGTCGACCCAGGGAAAGAACCGCAGGGCGATGTCGGAGGAATTGTTGAGCAGCACGACGCGATCCACGATCGCTGCCGCCGAGCGGTAGGGTCCGGCGGGGGCGAGGGCATCGCAGCGGACCGCGGCGGCGACGAGGACGAGGTTCACAGGCGATTCGCGCAGCGCCCAGCCACGCGGGCCACCGGCGGCGTTGCCATCGGCGCCGACGCGTGCGGCGAGGCCCCCGAGCGCCACCAGGGCCCCGTAGCTGTAGCCGACGATGCCCACCGGTCGCTGCGGCTCGATGCGCTCGAGCAGGCCGGCGAACCGGCGCACCTCGAGGCTCGCGCGTTCGTATTTTCGCCGGCTGTCGCGGAGCGGCGTGCCTTGCTTGTCGCTCGGCCAGGAGTAGGCGACGACGCGCGGCGCCGGGCGGGTGCCGTCGGCACAGGTGCCCAGCCACCGTGCCAAGCGCAGCGCCTGGTCGAGGGCGTCGGCATGCTCGTAGCGATTGCCGTGGACGAGGAGGACCAGCGTCCTGCCGTCACCGTCGAACAGGGCCCCGGCATCCGACCGCTCCCATCCCTGGCCGGGGACGTAGTGCTGCACCCGCTCGGTCGGATCGCCGCCACCGCGCGAACTGACCGCCCAGACATCCGGGCCGGTCGGAGCTTCGCACCGCTCGGCTGCCGGCGCGGCAAGCTGGCCCGCCGCGAGCAGGCAGACGGCGGCCAGCGAATGCCACCGATACGGTCCCCGGGCACCGCCGCTCGGTACCGGCGCGAGGCGGCGGGTGGGGGAATGCATGACCGATCCGGAAACGGGACGGCAACCGGTGCGCAGGGGCGGACCTGAGAATCCGCCCGAAAACCCTAGCACGCGTCCCGGTGCGCGGCGGCGGTCGCCGCTCCGCACGGGCGCGATCCGTGGGCTATGGTTGACGGTCCCGACGCCGTCCACCCGCGTGGCGCCTGGCGGGACCGGCGCGGCCCGTCAGCCGCGGTGGAGAACCTCCATGTCCCGTGTCGCATGCCTGTCGATCGTGCTGGCGAGCCTCGTGGCGGCCCCCGGCTGCAACGGGTGCTTCGGTGGCTTCAATTGCCGCCGCCCGTCGTTCCTCGAATTCGGTTCCCCGTGCGGCGCGGGGATGCTCCAGGGGAGCCCGGCTCCGGCGTGTGGAACCCCGGCGTGCGGAACGGGCTGCCCGCCGGCGGGCGAGTCGGCCGCTCCGTGCTGCGACGGGGCGATGCACGAGGGGGTTCCGGTGACGATGCCGATGGCGCCGGCCGGCGCGTTCAACTGACCGGGGCGGGCGGGACTATACTCCCGGTTTTCCTCCGCTCGCGCCCGCCATGTTCGAATCGCTATCCGCCTCGCTGTCGGCGGCCCTGACGAGCCTCCGCGGCCGCGGTCGGCTCACCGACGCCAACATGCGCGAGGGCCTCGAGGCCGTGCGCACGGCGCTGCTCGAGGCCGACGTCGCCTACGACGTCGCCGACGGGTTCCTCGACCGTGTCGCCGCCGGGGCCGCCGGGGCCAGGGTGCTCGAGTCGCTCGACCCGACGCAGCAGCTCGTCGGCATCGTCCACCACGAGCTTGTCGGCCTGATGGGGCCGGTGGACCATACGATCCCGTTCGTCCCCGGCCGGCCGACGGTGCTGATGCTCTGCGGGCTGCAGGGCTCCGGAAAGACGACGTCCTGCGCCAAACTCGCCAAGCGGATCAAGGAACAGGGGCGCGGCGTGCTCCTCGTCGCCGCCGACCTCCAGCGCCCCGCGGCGATCGAGCAGCTCGCCGTCCTCGGCCGCCAGCTCGAGCTGCCGGTCCATGTCCCCGAGGGGAGCGGTGCCGATCCGGTCGCCGTCTGCTCGGCCGGTGTCGCCCGTGCCAAGCGCGAGGGGCACTCCGTCGTGATCCTCGACACCGCCGGGCGCCTCGCGATCGACGAGGCGTTGATGGCCGAGCTGTCGCGGATCGACCGCACGGTCGGTCCCGACCAGGTGTATCTCGTCGTCGACGCGATGACCGGCCAGGACGCCGTGCGCAGCGCCAAGGCGTTCAACGAGGCGCTCGAGCTCGACGCGGTCATCATGACCAAGCTCGACGGCGACGCCCGCGGCGGCGCCGCCCTGTCGGTGAAGAGCGTCACCGGCGTGCCGATCAAGTTCATCGGCACCGGCGAGCAGATCGACGCCCTCGAGCCGTTCCACGCCGAGCGCATGGCCGGCCGGATCCTCGGCATGGGCGACGTCGTGTCGCTCGTCGAGGAGGCGCAGCGGAAGTTCGACCAGGAGGAGATGCGCCGCCAGGAGGAGCGGCTCCGCGAGGGGGAGTTCACCCTCGAGGACTTCAAGAAGATGCTCCAGCAGACGCGCCGTCTCGGGCCGCTGGGGCGGGTGCTGGGGATGATCCCGGGGATGGGCGGGATGCAGGAGATGCTCGCCGGCACCGACATCGAGGGGGACATGCGCCGGCTGTTCGGGATCATCGACTCGATGACCCCGGCCGAGCGTCGCCAGCCGTCGCGGCTCATCGACCAGGCCCGGCGCCGGCGGATCGCCGCCGGGGCGGGCGTCGAGCCGGCCGAGGTCAGCGACCTGGTCAAACAGTTCGACGGCATGGCGGCGATGATGAAGGGGATGGCCGGCCTGGGGATGGCCGACCGTGTCCGGCAGATGCAGCGACTCCAGGGGGAGCTCGCCAACCCCGCCGCGCGGCTCGCCCGCCCCAAGGGAGACACCGGCAAGCGGCTCACCGCGGAGGAGCGGCGCCGTCAGAAAAAGCAGCGTGAGAAAGACGCCCGGCGGCGGAAGCGCGGCAGCTGAGGCCCGGTGGCGGCGTTCCGCCCGTCCGCAACCCCCTCGGCACATCGCCGGCGAGCCGCCCCGCGACGAGCCGCCCGTCGAACACTTCACGGAGACCGACCCCATGTCAGACCCCCTGTCCGAGATCGAGGGCTGCGACATGCTCGCCCGGCTGTTCCGCGCCCGCGGCTACACGCTCCAGCGCAACGTCCGCTTCCGCGAATACGGCGTCGAGTTCGACATCGACGGCTGGGATCCGAAGGCACGGGTCGGATTCGAGTTCCTCAGCAGCGAGGACGACGACCACGACGACCTGTCGCTGGTCGAGTACCAGGCCTTGATGGACGAGGCGCGCCGTGGCGGGCTGTCGCTGTTCGTGATCGACGAGGTCGAGCCGATCTCGGCGGCCGATCTCGAGGAGAAGGCCAACGAGTTCCTCGATGCGGTCTCCGCCGCGCGCTCGAGCCGCCGCCCGCGGAAGCCGGCGGCGACGCCGGCGCACACGAAGTGGCCACACGGCGCGACGAAACCGGCCGGCAAAAAGCCCCTGAAGCCGGCCCGTGGAAGCACCACGAAGAAGGTCGCCAAGAAGGTCGC